>WRJO01000008.1 GCA_009778545.1 Treponema sp.
CCAGTCCCCGATCCCCAGTCCCCAGTCCCCATTTCCCATGTACTACCTTTACGGCATTACCGGCTCGGGCAAGACCGAGGTGTTTCTGCGCGCCGCCGAACATATGCTCAAAGCGGGCAAGTCGGTGATCTACCTGGTGCCGGAAATTTCACTGACGCACCAGACGGCGCGGCTAATCGGCAAACGGTTCGGGTCCGCCGCTGCGACGCTGCACTCGGCGATGAGTCCCAGCGCGAGGCTTGCCGAATGGTCGCGGATACGGCGGGGAGATGCGCCCATCGTCGTCGGGCCGAGGAGCGCGGTGTTCGCGCCGGTGCGTAACCTGGGAATGATCATCATCGACGAGGAACACGACGGCTCGTACAAATCGGGCAATACCCCGCGCTACCACGCGCGTCAGACGGCAATTCGGCGCTGCTCGGTTGAGGGTGCAAAGCTCGTGATGGGATCGGCGACGCCTTCCGCCGAAGCCTGGAAGCTCATGGCGGAGGGGACGATCAGGCGGCTCGACCTTTCGCAGCGCCTTTCCGGCGGAAGCCTGCCGGAGATAAAGGCGGTAAACCTTGCAAATGCCGAAGGCTGCCTGACCGAAGAACTCAAAGAAGAAATTCGCATAACGGCCCGCATGGGGCGGCAGACGATACTGTTCCTCAACCGGCGGGGCTTTGCTCATTTTTTCCACTGCCCTTCCTGCGGCTGGGAGCAGACCTGCCGCCGCTGCTCCGTGTCGCTGACGTGGCATAAAAGCAGGGGCAAAGCCCTCTGCCACTACTGCGGCTATTCCGAACCGCCGCCTACCGCCTGCCCCAACTGCGGCTCCCTGGAAGCCGGATACCGGGGCTTCGGCACGGAAATGATCGAGGAAGAGGTGCGGCGGACGTTTCCTGATCTGCATATTCGCCGCATCGACGCGGACGCCGCCGGCAAAAAAGGCATGCTCGAAGAAACCCTTGCCATGTTTAAGGGCGGCGCCATCGACGTGCTGCTGGGAACGCAGATGGTGGCAAAGGGGCTGAACTTTCCCGGCGTCCGGCTGGTGGGGGTGGTGCTCGCCGACACCGGCCTGCACCTGCCCGATTTCCGCGCCGCCGAGCGCACCTTCTCGCTGATCGTGCAGGTGGCGGGCAGGGCCGGGCGCTATTTTCCCGACGGTAAAGTTATCGTGCAGACGCTGCGCCTTGGCGACCCGGTTATCACCCGATCCTGCGCCGTCGACGTTGAAGGCTTTTTTAAGGCGGAACTGGCGCAGCGGGAAGCGCTGCAGTTCCCCCCCTACACCCGCCTTATACGCCTGAGCGCCCGCAGCAAAGATTCCAAGCGCGTCGACGCGGCGATGAAGCGTCTCGCATCCCTCGCCGCCCCGCTGATCCCCCCCGGCGCAGACATGCTCGGACCGGCGGAATGTCCCATCGGTATAATAAACGGAAACCACCGCCGCCACCTGATCCTCCGGGGAACATCAATGGGAACGCTGCATGGAGCGGCGCGGCTTCTTCTGGAACGCTACGAACAGGGGCGCGACGGGCGGGTGTACCTTGAAGTTGATGTTGACCCGGTTAGTTTATTATAGAACGGTAATAAATTAACTTTTATTCACTAATAATATATTAAATAGCTCATTGAAATAATTTTTGATTTTGATATAATAAAAACAAATGAATAGGCTTGCATTTATTATTTTTCTTGTAATGGGTATGGGGTTATGGGCTGATAACATCCCTGAATGGCTGGTACCGCTCAGGGAAGCGGTGTACGAACAGCAGCTCCGCGCGGACGAGATCGCGCCGCTGTATGAAAACGCGAAGGCCGCATCGCTTACGCGCAGCAGCGGCATCGCCCAGGACCTGGCGCTTTCGCGCTGCGAGTTCTTTATGGGCAGGGCGCTGCACTTCGATGAGCGGAAGCAGGAAGCGGTCGTTCATTATAACGAAGGAATGCGGCTTGCGGAAAAAGCGCTGGAAGCGTCTCCGAGTTCCCAGGCATGGGTTTTAAGGGCGGAGAATCTTTCCCAGGCCTGCTCAATTGGGCCATGGACATACACTGCGGCAAACGGCCTTAACGTAGAAAAATTTGCCAAAAACGCGCTTGCATTTGACAGCCGCAATGCGGCAGCGCAGTTTCTCATCGCTGCGCGCTGGGTCTTTGCCCCCGCCCCCTTCCACAACCACCGCAGGGGAATCGAGATGATGAAAGAAATTCTCGACAACGGCGATCTGGAAAAAGACGATTACTTTAACGTATACTCCGCCATCGGCTACGGATACCTGCAGCAAAAAAAATACGACGACGCCCGTCCATGGCTGGAAAAATCACTCGAGGTTTATCCGACCAATAAATTTGCAGCCGGATTGCTCGAAAAAAAATAGGGGTTTTGATGCTTGAACTTCTCTATACGACACTAAGCCCCTATTATTATCCGACCCTTATTGTGGTAGCTTCGTACTTTTTTGTCCTGTCTCTGGCAAATCATTATGAAATGTGGCGCTTTACCCTGGCATCTGAAATTTTTGACGGGCCCAAGGTTTCCGTGCTTGTGCCGGCGAGGAACGAGGAGCAGAACATCGAACGCTGCGTCAATTCGCTGCGTAACCAGGTATACAAAAACTACGAGATCCTTGTGCTGGACGACAATTCCACCGACAACACCCTGGGCATTATTAACCGCATCGCCGCTTCCGACAGCCGCGTGCGGGTTTTTAGCGGCAAGACGCTTCCCGAAGACTGGTACGGCAAGCCCTTTGCCCTGCACCAGCTTACCCAGCAGGCGCAGGGGGAGATTTTTGTTTTTACCGACGCGGACACGATCCACACGCCTACCAGCATCGCCTGGGCGGTAACGAATTTGGAAGGGCTCAAAGCGGACCTGGTATCCGGATACATCGGACAGATTTTTCTGACATTCGGCGAAGTAGTAACGGTTCCGCTGATGTTCTTTCTTACCGGTTTTGCCATCCCCCTGTTCATGAACCGCTTTTCAAAAGCAAACTGGTTTTCGGCGGCGATAGGCCAGTTCATCGTTGTCAGGCGAAGCGTGTTCGAAGCAATCGGAGGATGCGAGGCGTTTAAGAAAAAAACCAGCGAAGATATTTACATGAGCCGATATATCAAAAGCAAAGGTTACAACACGCGGTTCCTCAACATCACCGAGCATGTAAAATGCCGCATGTACAAGGGTTACCGTCAGGCAGTAGAAGGCATCGGGAAAAACATTTTTGACTTTTTGGGAAAAAGTTCCATTTTGCTGTTCTTTTTGATGATCGTCGTGTTTTTCTTCCTGTTTTTCCCCTTCCCCCTTTTGTTTCTCAACATCGCTACATCCAGCCCCTGGATGATTCACATATTGATAGTCGTCGTACTGTACACCCTTTGCTGGCTGTTCATGTTCCTCGGCCAGCGGCTTAACTGGTGGTACGGGTTTCTCTGGCCGCTGATGTTTCTCAACCTTATTTACATGGCGGCGTGGTCGTGGTTCAGAACCATTTCGGGCAGGGGCTTTCTCTGGAAGGAACGGAAGGTAGGCTGATGCCGTACAAGCACGGTCGGCCCGTCATCGATCTGTCGTTTTGGTTCAGGAAGGCGACGGCATGGACTTTTTACATGACCATACCTATCGCCATGCTGATCAATTTTATGCAGCATTCAACGCGGTATAAGCACCGCTGGCGTATTTATGGCATCCGCCGCGCCATAACCGTTTCAAACCACACTACCTTTTTTGATCCGGTAAAGATCGCCTGGCTGCCCCTGCCCCGCCTGATATATCAGACATTGATGGAGGCAACCGTAGAATTTCCCGTTTTGGGCACCTTTACGCGGCTTTTGGGCGGCGTCCCCATTCCCAGGGGCAAAACCAGCTACCGCAAGATCGCAGAAATATGCGGCAGGGCTTTCAAATACCGCCGCTACCTGCATTTTTATCCCGAAGGGGAATGTTTTTTGTACAACCAAAAGATACGGGAATTCCAGTCCGGCGCTTTCAGGCTCGCCGCCGATTTAGACATCCCCGTCATCCCGATGGTGACGGTTTTTTCCGAGGGCCTTTTCAAACCGTGGTCGGCTTTGGGCCGTTCCCTGCCTGTAGAAACGCTGGTAATTCTCGACCCGGTTCATCCCGCAGAATTTGTCAAGCGCGACGAAAAAGGCGAAATAACGACGGAATCGATCAGGGAATTTGCCGAGGCGGTGCGGCAAAAAATGCAGGCAGAAATCGATCGCCGAGGCGGGTCATCTGCGTTTTACCGGGGCCGCATGGATAGAATACAGGGGCTAAACGACGATAAAACCGTCGCAAAAACATTGAAATCCGATTAGATACGCGGTATATTAATTACAGGCAGAGGAGAATCCATGAAGAAAATAATTTTTATCTGTATTGTTCTTTTAACACTAACCCACAGTGTCTTCAGCCAGAGTGAAAATAAAAGCGTTACCATACAATCAAGCCCCTTTTTGTTTTTCAGCGACATTTTTTATGACAGCGACACAACGGTGTTTACCATGGACATGGAATGCCAGGTTAAAATAACCGGCTATGTGAACGTTGGGCTGGTAACGTCGATCCTTGTTGATAACCGGACATACAGCGATTCTCCGGATAAAAATAAAATTCAGATGAATTTCCAGCCGATGTTTATCCACCGTCCGTTCGGGACGGGTATCGGCGGTTTTTATCTGGGTTTCTATCCCAATATCGGATTCCAAAGCATCACGAACAACGACGATAACCCGACTTTTTTTGAAATTGGATTTGGATTTAATTTGGGGTACAAGTGGGTTTTTGGCAGCGGCTTTACCATGCAGCTCGGCAGCGGGATTGGCAGGACATTCAGCTTCCCGGAAAACAATGCTCAAACGGTCTTTATGAATTCCGACGGAAGGATAACTTTTGGAAATACCGATATCCATTTTGTGGATTTCAAACTGGGTTATTCATTTTAGGCGGCATTTTAGCCGTTGGATGCGGCGTTCAAATTCGTTCCTTGCTGACGAATTGAGCGGCAATAATTCAATACCCCGTTCCGCAAAATCAAGGGCCTGAGCCGGGTCTTTAATTAGCCGCTCGGAGTCTATCGCCAGAACGCGCAGGGCCGCCGCCCGCACGGAAGGCGGGCCGTTTTCGCCAGCCGCTGTATGCAGCCACCCCCTGCCCTCGCCGAATTTCCCCTCCTTCATGAGCTTGGTTCCAAAGCGCAGGGAAAGCGCCTCCAGATCGAAACTGATATTTTTGGCAGCGGCTACGGGATTCCCGGCAATGCGGATCATCGCGGCAAAAATAGCGGCGAGGCCGCATATGTCCCTGCGGTTATGCTCGCAGATACCCAACAGCGGCCCTGCGTCGCCGTTTCTGAGGAACGAAAACCAGATGTCGGGAGCCATGGCGCCTGGTATGTCGCCGGTTCTGTCTATGCCCAATATGTGCGATTCGACGGTTCCCTGCGAACAGCCGGGGAGCAGCCGTTTCCAAAGCCTGCGCGCCGGGTACAAAAGGTCGGCATGGCGGTACTCCGGCGGCGCGATGCCGTTCATCAGGCAGCGGGTTGCAAGTATCTGCGAATCGAAGCTCTTGCCATTATAGCTGACCATGATACAGCCAGCGTCGCGCAAGAATTCATTTGCCAGCGCGGCGATAAAATCGTTTTCGCCGGGATAGTCCAGGAGGAGGTACTGCGTTATGTGCAAGTTGTATGGCGCGTTTTTTGATTTGCCGCCGCCGGCTACGGCCAGCCTGCCGAAGGCCGCCAGGAAGGCAACCGTCCCCGCGCCGCCGGAAAGCCCGGTGGTTTCCAGATCAAAAAAAAGCAGATCTTCATACGCCGCCATCCCGCCGATGCCGGAAATTACGACTCCCGCGTCTTCAGGCATTGTCCGGGGCAGTTCAACGCACCTGTTATGAACAACCTCCCGGCGAAGGATCATATATCCGGCGCTTGCCCAGCCATGTTCTTTTAATGAATTACAATCCCCGGTTTCCCCTGCGGCATTGGCCGGCGCGGCGGCTTTCGGCTTTGACGGCGCTTCGGCGGCTTCCTGCCGGACAAGCTGAATCCTCCTCAATCTGTCGCGCAAATTCCCGCCCAAGGTGCCCCCTCTATAATTATACCATGCTAATCATAAAACAGGCACAGGCCGAATACCGTTTCCGTACCGGCTTTTTTAAGGGCGGCGGCGCAAGCGTCCAGAGTGGAACCGGTGGTCATCACATCGTCAAGGAGAACGGCAAATTTCGGCACGTTCCGTACTGGCACGATGCGGCCCTTCAGATTGGTGCGGCGGTTTTCCAGTCCAAGCTCCTTCTGGCTCTGCGACGGCAGCCGCTTAAGGCAGCGGATCACGGGGAGGCAGCCGGATGTTTTTCCGGCCCTTTCCAGCAGCCGCGCCAAAAATTCAACCTGGTCCCATCCGTTTTCGCGCATCTTTCCCGGACGCGGCGGAACGGGCACAATGCGTGCTTCCTCAGGAATTTGCCAGCTTTCGATCTCTTCACGGATTTTTCCGGCAAAGTAATTTCCCAATGCGATGTTTTTTCTGAATTTGTACGACGTTAATAGCTTTCGGTATTTTCCCGAATAGGGAAAAAGGACTGCCGCCCTGTCATACATCCGCCCCTCCCCGTTTCTGCATGAAAGACATTGATCCTGTTCTGAAATAAGGGGCTTGCCGCAGCAGCCGCAGCACGAGCCGCTATTTCTTTCGGCAAGCATTTGATCAATTCCGGCCATGCAGGAAACGCATAGGCCAAACCGCGATTCATCCGCGCCGGAAAGAACCGTGCCGCAGACAGAACATCCGCACGGGAAAAAATATTCCCGAAGATAAAAAACAGTGCGCCAGACTCTGCCCGGCAGCGTATCATCAAACTTTCTCCGCATGCACTATATATGGCGGGAAAGTGCGTTTTGCTTTATCGGGAAAACACTTTTACGCCGAATTTTGCGATAAAAGCGGTAGATTTTGGATACATTTCGGTGTCGATCACCGAATATGGATGCGCTTTGCCGGTAACGTTTGCATCCTCCGCTATATTGGTGAAAAATGAAACCACCAGTCCGGCTTCGCCAAACAGGGTGATGGGCAGACCGTTAAGGCTCCACTCCGCGCCAACCTTGACAATGTTCATCCACTGGTAAGCGCCGTCCTGCAGAAAGAAGCGTTTCAGAACAAGATTGTTATCCCTGTTTTCGGGATCAAGCTCGGAGAGCAGGTTGCTTCCGTCTACGGCGCTTGGACCAAAATCGGCGCCATGCCTGATGAGCTGGTATTGCAAATGAGCGTTAATATTATTAATGGGCATTGTTTTTAGCCGGATAAGAATTTCGTCGGAATTGGGAGGCAGATAATGCCCTAAACTAACCCCGTTGTTGGTATATGCCTTTTCCATCCTGTTATCGCCATACCAGGGCAAATAATTGCGGTGGTGGGTATAGTTATACGGATTGATTCTGGTATAGCTCAACTGCAATGAAGAAAAAGACAGGAAAGGCAGCGACACATGCGCCCCCCCCTGCATCGCAAACATCTGGCGATCCAGCGTCAGGAGATCGCTGGTCAAATTCATCTCATCCACAAAAAGCGAAAACCAGATGTTTCCCAGTCCGGGATATTGCGCTTTTAGATTTATGGTAATGGCCATGTTGTCAAATTTGCCGGTGTTGTTCTGATAAAAGAAATTATTGGTAATGGGTGAAATGTATCCCAGATCAAAACGTTTCGGCCAGATAACCGCATCAATAAAATCCAAAAAGAAATAGTTCTTGTATCTGAATTCCAGCATGGTTATTGAAAATGCATTCTGGCTGGTCCAGGGCGAAACGTAAATTCCTTCTTTATTGTAATATTCGAGCACTCCGGTAAGCGAAGCAAATCCGAACCAGGAAACGGGATTGAATTCCAATTCAATTCCCAAAAAAGGACGGGCCATTTGATTAAAAGCCAGGCTTGAGCCAAACGGCATAGAACCCCATTCGTGCGTAATCCGGCCAAGCCGCGCTATCACTTTGTTTTCCAGAAAAGAACCGGTTAATTCGGCGGGCAAATTATACCCCCCCGCAAAACTGTCCGGCCAATCTTCAAAATGGGACAGCTTGCTGAAAAAGTAAACAGATCCGTCCCACCGTTTTTGATAGGTATAGGGAAAATGGGTCAGCGGTTCGCTAAGGATATCTATGACCCTGTTTGCATATTCAGAATCTGTTTCATCCTCTTTTGGAAAGCCTTCATAGTAGGTGTTATAGGTGCCAAGGAATCTGCGCGGGGCCTTCATCAGGCCGCCTTCGAAAATAAAATTGTACGAAACATTATGTCCCAGGTCGCCTTTCATATGGGCGCCCACCCATATTTCCGCGCCGCTGTAATTATCGCCGGAAGAATACATACCGGCAGAAACAGAGACGTCTGCGGCAATGCCTATATCCACCGACAGCGGAGCGTCGTTTTTGCCAATGGACGTTTCATTGTAGTAGGCGCCCCTCATCCAGTCGATACCCTGTTTGGGCGCAGAAAAATCATCGGCATATTGCTGTAAAATTTCACGCTCCGCCGCGTTTAGTTTTTTGCCGTTTTCGGCAGCAAGTATTTCGCTGATCTTTGCCAATACGGCAGAGCGCGTATAGGGCCTGATCCCCGACAGCGGCGAACACAGGCCTCTCATTTCCGCCTGTTCAAGAATATAGTACACCTGGTTTTCCAGATGCACAGAGCTGTGGTTTTGCGCAAGAAGGTTAGTGCTCAGAATTGATAATAGACAAATCAGCGTTATTGTAACTTTTGAAGACATTTTCCCCTCACATTCTTTTATATCACCGTTACCATATAAAAAAATCCCGCAAGTGTCAATCTATCGCATTTCTGAAGGTTCCGCGAAAAGCGGCAGGGTTATATCGTTTTTCTTTTTATCGTTACGCTTTGGATTCGCGCAAGCTTCATTATCCGTTTTTTCATTTGCGAGTCGTTCCTTCCATTTGGCAATCCTCGCCAGGGCGTTTAGCGGTGTGATGTCATCGGTATTTATTGAGCGTAACTCTTCCAGAACAGAATCACCGGCAGCGCCGCGTCTGCCCGCTGCGGGCTGTTCCGCCAAAGGCAGCGCTTCCCGCAAATGCACGTCCCGCCCGCGAAGCTGATCCATTATTTGCTGCGCCCGCTCCAGCACGGCTGGGGAGAGTCCGGCAAGGCGGGCGACGTGTATGCCGTAGGATTCCGCCGTAGGGCCTTCCTGAAGCCGCCGCATAAAAATGATCCCGCCGTCTTTTTCCGCTACTTCCATCGAGCGGTTGGCGATACGCTGGTGTGCCAGCAGCGACAGTTCGTGGTAGTGAGTGGCGAAAAAAGTGCGGCACTTAACCCTGCCGAGCAGCTCCTCGCTGACCGCCCATGCGATGGAAAGCCCGTCGTTGGTTCCCGTTCCCCTGCCCACTTCGTCCATGATAACCAGGCTTTTTTCGCTTGCCGTGTTGAGGATGTAGGCGGTCTCGTTCATCTCGACGAGGAAGGTCGATTCCCCCCGTGCGAGGTTGTCCGACGCGCCCACGCGGCAGTAGATTCTGTCGCAAATCCCGATGCGGCCTTCCCGCGCCGGGATAAAGCTGCCCATCTGCGCCATCAGGGCAATGAGCGCGGCGGAACGGAGATATGTCGACTTTCCCGCCATGTTGGGACCGGTTATGAGGGCGAATGTCGGGCTGTCAGCCCCGTTGTTCAGAACGATGTCGTTGGGAATGAATTCGCCCTTGCCAAGGTGCGCCTCCACAACGGGATGCCGTCCTTCGTAAATTTCGATGGTATTGGAATCGTCAACGGCGGGGCGCACCCAGCCGCGGATAGAAGCCGCCCTTGCCAGCGACTGGGCGGCATCCAGTTCGGCGACGCGGCGGGCTTCGGCGGCAAGCTCGGCGAGGAACTCCTTTGCCTGTTCCCGTACCTCCAAAAAAAGCTTTCGCTCAAGTTCGACGATCCTGTCCGACGCGCCGTTTATTTCCGACTCGAGCGCGGCGAGCCGTTCGGTGGAAAAACGTTCCCCGCCGACAATTCCCTGCCGCCGGATAAAATGGCCGGGAACCTTTGCCGCGTGTACCTTGGTCACCTCGAAAAAATAGCCGATAAGCCGGTTGTAGCGGATCTTAAGGCTGGAAATCCCCGTCGCAATTTTTTCTTCCTCAAGGTACTCTTCCAGAAGCTGCCGGCCCGAATCCCGCAGTTTGTGCAGGCGGTCCAAGTCGGAGCTGTAGCCGCTGCGGATAAGGTTCCCCTCGGTCAGCAGAATTGACGGATCGTCGCAGATGCTCCGCTCGAGCAGGTCCTTCAGCCGCATGATGCCTGCAAAGCCTTCGCCAGAGGGCGCGTCGGCAGGGGAGGCTTGCGCGTCGGCCTCGAAGCGAATGCCCAGCGCGTCGCGCAATTCTCTGAGCGCCTTGCAGCTAACAAGGGCGTTCTTTATCGACAGCATGTCCTTGCCGTGGGCCTTGTCCATCGCCAGCCGCGAGGACAGCCGTTCCAGGTCGGGGGTTTTTCCCAATAGCTCGCGCAGGGCGCTGAGGCTGCCCTGATCGCGGTACAGCGTTTCCACCATGTCAAGGCGCGCCCGTATCCTGTCAATGTCGCGTAACGGATGCAGCAGCCTCCGCTGCAGCAGGCGCTTGCCCATCGAACAGCGCGTTTCATCCATCACCTCCAGCAGGGTAAAATGCCCGTCGCCGTCGCGGAGGTTCCGCACTAGTTCAAGGTTCCGCTGGCTCGATTCGTCGATGCCGACAAATTCGCAGTCCTGGTACAGGATTATCGAACGGACGTGGGGCAGAAGGCTTTTGGCGGTGTCGTCCAGGTAGTCGAGCAGTGCCCCGGCGGAAAGCAGCTCCGGGCTGACGGCATCCAGGCCGAAGCTTTTCAGGCTGGAAACGCCGAACTGCCGCAGGAGGCGTTTATGCGACCTGTCCCCGTCAAAGAGCCAGTCCGCCCAGCGGTTAAGCACGATGCCGGGGCGATCGCGCAGGGCGCGGGCGACGCCGGTATTTTCCTCCAGCAGGGATTCCTGGACGAGCATTTCCCGCACCTGCAGCCGTTCCAGTTCCTGCCGCAGCCGCTCGGCAGAATCGGCCGCCGGAAACGATGCCGCGAAAAAGCCGCCGGTAGACAGATCGATGTAGGCGAACGAAAAAATGCCGCCATTGGAAGGAGATGCGGCCAGGGCGGCGAGGTAGTTGGAACTGCCCCGGTCCAGGTAGTCTTCGTCCACGGTGGTGCCCGGGGTGATAACCTCTACCACCTGCCGGTCCATCAGCTTCTGGCCCTTGCCGGATTCGGACTGCTGTTCGCAGACGGCTATTTTTTTTCCGTGTTTCAAAAGCCGCGCAATGTAGGATCGCGCCGCATGGTAGGGAATGCCGCACATGGGAAGCCCGTTGCGGCTGGTGAGGGTCAGGTTCAGCAGGGCGGAAACTTCAAGGGCGTCTTCCGCGAACATCTCGTAAAAGTCGCCCAGCCGGAAAAACAGCACGTCTCCCTGATGATCCCGCTTAATCCGCCGGTATTGATCCAGCATGGGGCTGGAGCGGGTTTCGCCCATTATCGGACCTTTAACGCCTGTTTTTATCCAGCAGGTTCTGAATAACCTTGTCGGTGATGTCTACGGTCGGGCTGTACCAGAGTATACCCGTGTTTTCCTTGAGGTTAAGCACCATGCTGTACCCTTCGCTTTCGGCGATGTTGCGTATCTCGCTGTACACCTGTTCCAGAAAAGCGCCCGACTGCGAAAGCCTTCTGCGCTGATCCTCCAATTCGGCGGTTTTCAGCGTGTAGTATTCCCGTAGAAATTCCGATTTGCGGTATACCTCGCTTTCGAGCCGCACTGCCTGCGTCTGATCGCCCTGCAAAACCGCATCCGCCTGCTTGGACTTGAGTTCCTGTATTTCCCTGGTCATCTTGTCGATCTCGGACTGAACCCTGGCACTCCGTTCCTCAAATTCGCGCACCGGCCGCGAGTCGCGGAAAAACGCCGAGTAAACCTTGGGAAGGTCCACCACGGCAAAACGGGTAAGCTGCTGCGCAGCTGCCGAAACGGCAATACAGAGCGTTAAAAACATTAACAAAATTGTTCGTTTCATTCCTGGTACCCCCTTAAAAAGAGATGGCGAATGATATTACCGGATCAAGACCGGAACCCGAATTGTTGGTGCGGAAAATGCTTCCCGGTTCCCATTGTACCATCCCGTCCACTACCCTGAAGCGTTTTGCAAGGCTGAAACGGAACGGAAACTGCGGCATGGTAAAGCGAAAACCGCCGCCAAAACTGAACCGCATGTTTTCAACGGTAAAGTTCTTCTTCCCCTCGTCGTTTGTCCCGAAATAATAACCCGGTTTTTCCTCTACGCCGGCGGCATCAAAGAAAAAGTCCCAGGCCAAAAGCCCCTGCACGATGGGGATGCGCAGCTCTGCCCAGTTTTCCCACAGGGCAAGCCCCTTGTTCCGGTATTCGCTGCTCCATCCCCTTCCCGTAAACATTCCGTCGACAGAGAGTTTGTTGGTATCCTCAACCATAAAAATGCCTTCTCTGCCCGGCTGTTTGAAGATAAACGACAGCCCCGAGTGAAAGCCAAGCACGCCCTTGAAATTCCATTTATCGTTAACGGGGACGTTGAACAGGGTAAAATACACCTCCGCCTTGCTGTCGCTCCGCAGATAATGCTCCCGCTCAACGGTGCCCAAAAGGCCGTAGATGCCGAACCGCTCGTATAGGTAGTACCCGCTTGACGGATCGTAGTATATGTCCCGCCTGTCCAGAGAGACCGTAGACCAAATCGAATTCCTCGGGGTAAATACCTGGTTGCCCTCCCTGAGCGCCGGATCAAATGGACGGTAAATTTCGTCGTCGTAGTCGTTCCGAATAAGGCCAACCCTGATTCCGCCGCCAAGGGAAAATCCTCCCAGCGGGGTAGCCCAGCGGTAGCCCGTGGAAAAACCAAGCGAGAAGTACAGCTGCTGGTAGTCCATGAGGAATTCCCTGGGGGGAAGCTTCTGGGCAATCTCATATTCCTCCCGCGAGACAAAGCCGTCGGGGAAGGCGTATGTTTCGTCGCCGTTGAAAAATGGAGGGCTGTTGTTCATCGCGGCGAGGCGCTTGGTCCATTGCGTCGTAAAATCAAATCCGCCGGAAAAGGGAAGGCCGAACATCCAGCGCTGGTTGTAGTTAATCGAAAGGCTCATCGTGTCGAACGTGGCGTTCGCCTCGGCGCCGAGCATGTTGCCCGTGCCGCGAAAATTCCGGTCGCTCCATTTTACCAGCCCCGAAACGGGGAAAGATTCCGGATCGGCGCTGCCGGAAAAGGTAATGCCGAACTGCAGGTCCATCGTCGGCTGCTCTTCCACGACAAACACCAGGTCCATAAGGTTGTCCGCGCTGCCCAGCGGAGTATCGGGGACTACATTTGAAAAATACTGGAGGTTCATTAAATTGCGCCAGGCTTCCATGAGCTTGGTTTTGGAAAACACGTCCCCGGGCTCCAACGGTATCTCCCGCAGTATCACTTCGGTTTTGGTCTTTTCGTTGCCCCGGATAATGATGTTTTCGATGTGGGCCCTGCCCCGTTCCACGATGGGGATGTGGTACGAAACGACTCCTGTGGCAGGGTCTTTTCTTTCCAGCCGGTTGATGGTGTTGAAAATATAGCCGTTTTCAAAATAGAGGTCGGCGACCCGCTGGAGGTCGGCTTCTACCCTGCGGGCGTTCATCGTCTCGCCGGGCTTCGACCGTACCAGCGCCGAAAGCTGCTCCGTGGAAAAAATCTCGTTTCCTTCAAACGTTACTCCGCCGAACGTGTACATCCTGCCTTCATAGATCCTGAACGTAAGGATCAGGTTGTTGATCCCCTTGGGATCCCTCACAATTTCCCTGGTAACGTCGATAACTTCGGCATCGATGTAGCCGCGGTCATGGTAGTATTGGGCGATGGCGATCCGGTCGGCAACGAGCTTGGCTTCCTGAAACGCGCCGTCGTTGATAAGGTTCCTTGCTTTTAGGGAGAGCTGCCCCTTGAGCGTTCTGGGAGAAAAAACGGCATTGCCTTCAAAAAGAAATTCAGAAATGGAAATTTTTTCGCCCTCGTTAATATAAAACGTTAGGCTGATGGCGCCTTCGCCGGAAGGCTGGGTTTCCGATCGCACTTTGATGTCGGGAAAACCTTTTTCAAGGTACTTGTTAACGATTGCCTGTTCGTCGATGGTTATCTTTGCCTGGTTGATCACATCGTTAACCTTGATGGAAATCGTCTCCAGAAGATCGTTTCTTTTTAACCCGGAATTGCCGGCAAAGATAATCCTGCTAACAATGGAACGCTCGGTAACGGCAAAACGGAGGATTACGTCGCTGCGCGAAGCGTCGGAAGGCACGGCGCTCGGGCTGATCATCTCAAAGTACTCAAGGGCGTAGAGCTTGCCCTGTATTTCCCAGAATATGGAATCGTCGAATATCCGCCCCTTGTAGGGCGCCATCAAATCCTGAAGTTCCGAAGCGCTAACATGGCGCAGGCCGGTAAAGACAATTTCCCTGATTGGCTTTCCCTGATACCATTCTTCCCCCTGCTGGGCAAAACCGCTTATCGCCAGAAACAGCAGGATTGCAGGAATTATCGTCTTGCGCATTAAAACTCCTAAAATGACCAGCCCCAGTTAATGGTTATGGATGTGTCGTTTACATACCAGTTTTCAGGGTGCTCCGGCGTAAAATCCCACCGGATACTGAACAGGGGATTTCTGAGCTCTACCCCGATATCGGGCCGTAAAGTCAAACCGCCCCAATCGGTTCTGTTCGCGTCATAATTCATGGTCAGCATGCCCTGGACAAACATATCCTGTCCGATGTACTTGCCGCCAAAAATGGTCGTGTTATCAAAATAGTTGCCTACGCCGATTCTGTCAACCGGTGTATCAATAAGCCCAGTCGCCAGAAAAATGGTATTCTGCAGAACCTGCGTCCTTACGCTGAACATATCCAGACGCATGTAGTTCCTTACCATCTGTTCAAGCTGGCGGATAAAGATGAACTGGGCGAAAAAATCGACCGTCGAGCTGACAAAAGCCCTCTGGTACACCCCGGCATCGTCGACCTGCGAACCGGTTATGCCCTGCCCCATGAGGGCGAAAATCTCCATCTGGGAAAGCGAAGGGGTCGATTCAAAACGGGCGGTAAAGTCGAACAGGGGGGCGTTGTCGACGATCATGGATATGGTCACCGGCCCCTCGTCGGTGCGGTCGCGTACCTCGGCGCGCGCCGTCAGCCTCGGCTCAAAATAGCGTTCGTTTTCCCTGAAAATCATGGTGCCCGACCGGATGTAAAAGCTCCGTTCAAAATAAAATATTTCTCCGCTGCGTATCCGCACATCGCTTGTCAGGCTGAACTGCTGCGCCATCGAATCGGCGGTGACATACATCTTTGTTCCGATGTCCGGCGTCGCCCTGATAATGGGAAACATGGAACTCGGGTAGAGGAATTCCACCACAGGCCCCGTGGTGATCGCCAGGTCGACGGTAAAGGGAATCTTTATATCCTGATAAAAATCCGCCCCCTCCTCCATTATGAGTTCGTCGGAGTTGATGCCAAGTTCCGAGTTGTTGACAACCAGTTCGCCGGAAACGTCTATGTGCAAATTTTCCATCGAAATTTTCATCCTTCCCGTCGCGTCGCCCTTCGCGGTAAAGCCGCCCTGCGCGAACTGATAGGGAATGGGGTTTTCGCGCCCAACCCGTATGTCCAGGCTGAAAATGTTCGGTATCCAGCGGTCGAAGCGGAACCAGCCTTCCGCCGTCCCTGCGCCGCTTCCCACCGCAACGGACACCGGGCCAAAGCGGGCTTCGTTCCCTTCAATCGCCACATTAAACGGTATTGGGCGCAGGTCGTGCGGCAGGAACTGGGGGATCCTCATGCGGAGGCTGGTTCCCCTCATGTGTCCGTAAAATTCCGGATCGGCAAGCGAGCCTCGGACGTCGACCGAGCCGTTCGCATACCCGCCGATCAGGAAAATGTCGGGGCTTTCCGGCAGCACTTCAAACAGCCCCCCCAAATCGACGTACAGATCGCCGCAGCGGGCGTTTATCGTGTTGTGCCGGACGCTGCCGACAACCGTCCCCCGCACGGGGAACGGGCTGGAAAGGCCCGCATAAAAATTGCCGTCGTCGTTCATCTGCAGACGGAGCATGTTCCGGGGCCCGCCGGAAAGGGAAAGTTCCCCGCCGCTGCGGGAGAAAGCAAAGCCGAACGACTGCGCCTCCTGCATGCTGCCGTATTTGAATCCGTTAAAATTGACCGCGCCGGAAAACGACCGCAGCATATCGCCTATCTGCAGCCAGGATCGGATCGGCCTGAAGTCAGCCGAAAGCGCCAGGCTGCCTTCGAGCTTTCTGCCGCCAATTTCGCCTTTCAATTCCGCGCCGGCGCGGGCGGTTCCACCGGCGCCGCTGACGCTGAACTCGGGAATTGTTCCCTTTATCCCCGCAACAGCATAGTCCAGCCCGGTGATGACAAATTCGTCCGCATCCAGCGTCGCCCGCGCGCTTGCCGTAAATTCCTGGTCGAGCACCCTCCCGCTGACCGACGAAAGGTTAAATTCGACGCGGAAGGAATCGATCGAATCCCAGCCAACATGGATATCCCCGTCGGCAACGGTGTTGTTCAAATTGCCGAACAGCCTGTCCAGCCGCATGGACGATCCGGATACGGAAAGCTCCATGTGGCGGTTCTCATACGACGCTTCGGCGCGGTACGTCTCGCCTCCCTCGTTGATGGAGAACGCCCCGATGATGCTGGAATAATCGCCTGTCCAGGATACGTCCGCCATGCCTCCAAGCGTTCCCAGGCTGTCCCGGTAATTCAGCACTGGAAAACTAATTCCGTTCTGGTTGGCGCTGCCCGCTATCCTGAGCTGCGCCAGCCCTACCCTGCTTGCGATATTCACCAGCTCAAACCGTTCGAGGTTCATCGACCACGACGAAGCCGAATCGTAGCGGATGGGCGCCGAACAAGAAAGCAGCGCCGGCCGCCCGATGAAAGGCACGGGAAAGTTGTCCGCGCGGATAAAGCCGGAATAGCTGCCGCCTGCCCCCGATGAGGCAAGCGCTACGCTAAGGCCGTAAGACCCGCTTATGTCCACCGATTTTCCTTCATGGATGCTGCCCCTGATCAAATACCCCAGATCCCGGTAGTTGGCGTTTACGGAAAAGTTAATGTCGTTGTTGTCGGGAAATTCCGCCGTGCACGCAATCAGCAGGGCCTCTTCCCCCCAAATAAAGCGGCCTTCGCTCAGGTCCAGGCGGTTGTCCGTTCCCGACAGGGAGACCAGCCCCATAAACGGCCTGCTGGTCCCGCTGGCGAAAACAAAGCGGGGTGCGTTGTACAGGATATGGACAAAATCCGTTGAAAAGAACAATTCCGTGGTGATAGAGGTATCCCTGAACATCGCGTCGAAGATAACCGGGAGGGACGGAATGGCCGTAAACGGAAGCGCCATATCGGCAAGGTCGCCCGCCGAAAATGAATCCAGCATAAGGCTCGCTTCCAGGCGGCGGTTTGCCGAATCCAGCGATCCTTCCATCGAGAGCCTGCCCAGCCGGACGCTGTCATACGATTCAACGTCGGTAAACCGGTAAGCGGAAACCGCTATGCCAAGGTCGTTTTCGGCGGGCTGCAGCAGCGCGCTGAACGCGGTAAGCTCAACTTTTCCCATGTTCATCGTCGCGCAGAAAAAAGAAATCTCTCCATTGCCGGAACTGACGGCAATGTCGGCGTTGACATTCTCAATGCCGGAGAGGCTGAAATCGGCGAATGAAAGGATCCCGGACGGGGCGATGGGAGACAGCCCGACGGCTCCCGAAAAGCCTACGTCGCCGTAAAAAAAGGACAGGGTGTTGGCGAAGCCGGGCATGGACAGGCGGAAGGTGTCAATTTGAATTTTTTTTTCGTCTCCGGCTGCCCGAATCTCGAAAGACGACGAACTGTCGGCAAGGGCCGCTCCAGCCATGCTGACCGAATAGCCGAGATCGCCGTCGGCGTTCCTCATCAGTGAGGCGGTGCCCGAACCGGCAATGTCCAAAACAGGCCGCGCTTTTTCCAGCCCGCCGTGGAAGGACAGGTATTCGCGGAGCATGAAATTTCTGATGTTAACCTGCGCGTCGACTGTTCGTTCCTGCATTCCGTACTGGACGGTAATGTCCAAAGGAAGCGCGTCGGGCATTTTCCATAAATTGATGCGCTCATCCTGCATTAAAAAACCAAAGGAAATCGGGCTAACGCTGATTGCGTCGCCGGTAATCGCCGGTACGCTGAAAATGCCTTCGCCGTCATGAAAGTCAATCCCGCAGGAGCCGGTTATCCTCATGCCAAGCTGGATGTTTACCGGCGTGCCGATTAGCCTGGCAACCGTTATTCCCCCGGTCCACCTGCCGTCAAGGATGATCCGCTTCCCCGTAATCTCCGCGTTGATGTTGACCGCATCAAGCTCAAACTGATCATCGCTTGTCTGAATGATGAACTTGCCGTTCCGGACGCGCACAAGGAGTTTTTCAGGAAGCATCTCGGCGATAGGAGGCAGCGAATCTTCCCGCCCGCTGCCGCCGGTTTCAAACAGTTCCAGCAGGTCATTGTCCCGTTCAAAAACAAAGTCGATTACGGGGGATTCCACCTGCACGGAACGGATCGAACTGGTCCGGCCGCGCACAAGATCGAGCAGGGAGTAGACGACTCGAAAACGGGACATGGCAAGCACGGGAAGTTCGTCCTCGCCCACAATGCGGACGTTCCGCACGTCGAAAGAACCCAAAAACGACGGGCTTATCGACGAATAGCGTATTTTTCTGCCGATTTGGCCTTCCACCCTGCTGAGCAGGTCGTCGCGGATATTGATCAGCCCGCCGTAAACCGCCTGCTGCACCGGCCAGAGAATCAGCGCCCCCAGCGCAACAAGGCCGGAAAAAATGAGAATCTGGGCGTATAGTCGAAAAGGAATCGTCTTTCCCGGCACAAATTTTCCTTGAAAGAGCCATTCCGCCTGCCTCCACGGCGTTATAGTATCAGGCTCTCTGCTTACTACACTAAGTATAACAAATTTACTCAGGTTTTGTATCAATAAAACCTTAAAACTCTATTGAATTTTCCGATGTATTCCGGTAACGTAACCCTGCGATGGAAATACTTCGGAATTTCGCCGTTTTTGAAGGCGGAGACGGCAGCGGGACCAGCACCCAGCTTTCCATTTTAGAGCAAAAATTTGCCAAAAATATTAAAAATTCCCCTGTTTTTTACCCAACATACGAGCCAACCGGGGGGAAAATCGGCCAGCTAATCCGTTCGGCGCTTAAAAAAGAGCTTGTTTTGCAGCCCGATGCCCTTGCAATGCTCTTTGCCGCCGACCGCAGCGAACACCTTTTCGCTGCTGGCGGTGTATATTCACGCTGTCGGCATGGAGAGCTGGTCGTTTGCGACCGCTACATCCCTTCATCGCTGGTTTACCAGGGCATTGAATGCGGCGAAGCACTCCCACGCAGCCTGAATTCGTCTTTCCCCGCACCCGAGCTGCTGTTTTTTTTCGATGTTGACCCGGAAACCGCCATGGACCGCCTCAAGCAGCGCCCTTCCCTGGAGATGTACGAACGAATCGACTTTCAAAAGAAAGTCCGGGAGCGATACCAAAACCTGCTCGGAGAATACCGGAGCGCCGGCATCCGCGTAGAAATCATCGACGCGTCGCAAGATGTGGAAAAAGTCGCCGAAGACGTATGGAGCGCCCTGCTAAAAATGCCGATATTCAAAGAAGTGAGTAGTGGATAGGGAATATCACTAACCACTATTCGAGGGGTTATTTTGAAGGCAATAAAATTCTTCGTTCTGGGGATAGTATTTTTCTCATTGGCAAATCCCACCCACGCTTATTTTGTTACCTACAAGGAGCAGTATTACCGGCTGTACCATCTGCATCACATCCAGTATCCCGACGACACGATAGAAAACATATATTGGCTGGAGAAGGCGCTGCAGGCCGATTTTTGCAACCCTCTGTACGCACTCGCCCTGATTGAAAACGAAACCGAGTGGGAAAAATACCGCTACCTGTTTAACATGCACATCAACCTCAAGATGATCGAGCAGTACCTCTTTCTGGGAAACAAGTGGAACAAGCGCCGCGCCTATTTTTACAACGCCCCGTGGAAAGAGCAAAACCTGGAAAGCCTTGAAACGGCAGAAACCTGCTACCGCACCGCCCTGTACTACTGGAACGCCGCGCTTGAATGGGCGGCCAAAGCCGAGGAACGGCGCTTTTACTTTATCAATCTGCAGAAGGTGCAGTTCTGGGAAGACGAAGCCCGGCGGATAGGCACCGGCCAGCTTGATTACGAAAAGATCATCAGCCGCGAACTTGCCATGCTGCAAGCCGTCCGCGAACGCTTCCAGGCCATGGACGAAAATACCTATTAGGGAAATACTTCCCTTCTTATCTCACGGAGGCACTGAGGCACAGAGGAATGCTAGTTGTTTCAAAATGGCGCGCATCCTTCCATGAATCCTGGTATCTCTGAAATCTCGATAGAGGGATTAGGCCCATCGGACGAATACCCCGTGCCTCTGTGCCTCTGTGTGAGGCATTCCGTATCATGTCAGCCATGATCTGCTGCGGCGGAGGGCGGCGTCGGGATGTTTTTTGTTGATGTCGAGGATTGCCTTTTCAAGCTGGCGCTCTTTTTCCGGGGCGCCGCCGAATAAATCCGCCTGCATCGCGCCTGAGTTTTCCAGGTTCATCAAACCGGCGCCGATGAGCCTGAGTCCCCTGCCCTTTTGATACTTTTTGCGGAACAGGGCCAGCAGCCGATCGTAGAGTTCATTCAGGGTGGTAATGTAGCCTTGCGAAGTCTGCCGCGCCCCGATGGTCGTAAAATCGCCGTAGCGGATTTTTACCGAAACGGTGCGGCTCTGCCAGGGGCTGTCCAACAGCCGCCAGATCAAGGTCTGGCACAGATCGAAAAGGGCGGTTTCCATGGCGAATTCGTCGTGCAGGTCGACGGGGAACGTCCGCTCGGCGCTGATCGAATGGCTGCCCCGCTCCTCGTCAAAAGCCGCCGCTTCCTCACCCCGCACCGCCCGGTACAGAAACAGGCCAAAGGCTTTGCCAAACAGCGAAGTGAGCGCGCCGAGTGAAAGCCGGTAAATGTCATCGCCTGTTTTAAGGCCGTGTTTCGCAAAGACCTCCTGGGTCTTTTTTCCCGCTCCCCAGATTTTTTCTGCCGGCAGGGCGCGCATAAAGCCCTCCTCCCCGCCCGGCGGTATTACAAACAAGCCGTCGGGCTTGGACATCCCCGAGGCGATTTTGGCAAGGTATTTGTTCGTTGAAACGCCGATCGAAACGGTCAGTCCAGCCTCTTGTGAAACGCGCTGCTTTATTTTCTTGGCTATCACTTCAGGCGGGCCGAGCAGCCCTTCCATGCCGGTAATATCGATAAAGGCCTCGTCGATGGAAAGCTGCTGGACGACGGGCGAAAAATCGGCAAATATCGCCATTATCTCGCCGGACTTTTCCAGGTAGCGGCCCATATTCCCCCGTAAATAAACCCCCTGCGGGCAGAGCTTTACCGCCTGGACAATGGGCATCGCCGAATGTACCCCAAATGCCCGTGCCTCGTATGAAGCCGTCGAAACCACGCTCCGCAAATCGCCGGGCAAGCCCCCCACAATTACCGGCTTTCCCCGCAGTTCCGGCCGGTCAAGCTGTTCTACCGAGGCGTAAAAAGCGTCAAGGTCCGCATGGATATAGGAATGCATACACCCCAAAATAAAAACAGCCCTGTCAAAAGACAAGGCTGCCAAAACCGATTGAGCCGTGCAGGATTCGAACCTCCGACCACCGCCTTAAAAGGGCGATGCTCTACCGACTGAGCTAACGGCCCAATATTGAGCCAGTTTTGTTTGCAAGCAAGGCACCGCTCGCTAAAAAGGCATCTATTTTCCATACCATATAAAAACCGGAAAAAAAAGTCAAGAGTGATTTTATTCATATTATGACAGAATAATCATTTTACCGTGACAATACTAAGGAGAGAAGGCCACACGGGCAACGCAAGGTATCCTCCACCGCTATTGGTGCCTTGCCTAACCCCCAACTTTCAAATACATTGTCCCTAATGTCCAAGCTTGACCCGCCTTTATCGAGTAAGGCCCCGGCTGGGCGGGCAGCGCGGGGATTTAGCGGCACATAGCGGGTCAAATTTTGTAATAAGTGAGGATATATGTTTATTGAACCGAAAGTCCTGAAAGGTTTCAGGGATTTTTTGCCACCGGCAGAGATGATTCGCCGCAGCTTAACCGAGAAAATCGAAGGATCGTTTCGATCTTTCGGCTTTGTCCCCATCGACACCCCCGCTCTTGAGTATGCGGAAATCCTCCTGGGCAAGGGCGGCGGCGAAACGGAAAAGCAGATCTATCGCTTCAAGGACAACGGAGATCGGGACGTGGCGCTGCGATTTGACCTTACCGTCCCATTCGCCCGCTTTACCGCCCTGCACCAGGATGAACTCAGCTTCCCATTCAAGCGCTACCATATCGGCAAGGTCTGGCGCGGCGAAAATACCCAGCGCGGGCGCTACCGTGAATTTACCCAGTGCGATTTTGACATCATCGGCAGCGACAGCGCGGCGGCAGATTTTGAAATTATCCTAATGATCCGCGCAACGCTTTTAAGCCTGGGAACCGACGTAAGCATCCGCGTAAACCACCGCGGGCTGTTTAACCGCTTTCTGTCGCACATCGGGCTGAGTGAAAAATCTGCCGAAGTGCTGCGTGTAGTGGACAAGATCGCCAAGGTCGGCATTGACGAGACGCGGCAGACGCTTGCAGGGCTTGCCGGCGATTCAAACGCGCAGAAGCTGCTTGCCTTTATTGGCGCGGACGGTACGGATAAAAAAGAAACCTTTGAACAGACGCTTAATCGCATAACGGAACTGTCCGGCGGCCCTTCGCCCGAATCGGAACGGCTTGCGCTGCTACGCCGTTTTATGCTGGACGCGGCAGGCACAGACGCGCCGGACGATGATTCCTTTATTCTCGATCCGTCCATTACACGGGGGCTGGATTACTATACCGGCGTTGTCTTTGAAACTTTTTTGCGGGAACTCCCCGGCATCGGCTCGATCTGTTCCGGCGGCCGCTACGACAACCTTGCCGGCCTGTACTCCAAAAGCCACGGCTCAAAGGCCGCAATTAGCGGGGTCGGCTCATCAATCGGCCTTGACCGGATGATAGCCGCCCTGGAAAGCCTGGGCAAAATCCCCGCCGCCGTCGGTTTCTGCAGCGCGGCGATTGCATGCGTCCGGGAAGAACATTCCGGCATGTACCAGGCCCTTGCCGATCGTTTCCGCCGGGCGGGGATCCCCTGCGAGGTGTTTCCCGACGAAGCAGGTTCGCCAGACAGCAAGCAGCTGGTCAAACAATACATCCTTGCCGAAAAAAAAGGCCTGCGCTGGCTTGTCATTCCCGGCGGCGATCCCCTGCACGATCCCCTGACCCTGCGCGATCTTGGCGCCCGTCAAAACCGCGAAGGGCTATCAGTTGAAGAAACGATGAAAATAATGGACAGTATTACGCATCAAGGCGCAGGGATGTAGCTCGAAAATACATCACGCAGAGATTTTACTCGAAAATACATCACGCAGAGGCGCAGAGGCGCAGAGGCGCAGAGGAAGAATTAGGGTTATTTGTTCGAACTCTCAGAGTGTTTTTCGTAAGGACTCTTATTATCCGAACTACAACCACACTCCCTATTCCCTATTCCCTACTCCCTAACTCCTACTTCTTCTCGCGCCGTTCGCAGGCAACGCGCCCTTCTCCGCGTCCTCTGCGCCTCTGCGTGAAATATTAGGGAAAAAAACCTCCGCGCCTCTGCGTGTAAATATTGCAAAAAAATTACCAGCTTTCCATTGCTTTGCTAAAGGCGGCGGCGGATGCTCTGATTATTTTTTCGTCAACGCAATAGGCAAATCGCAGCCAGCCGGGTTTGCCGAAACCGGAACCGGGAACGCCGAGAATCAAATGCTGTTTAAGGTGGTTAACGAAAGCTAAATCGTTCGATTCCGCTTCGTTTTTTATTTTCCGTTCAGGTATTTTGCAGAAAAGGTAAAACGCACCTTCAGGCGCGGCATATTCTATTTCCGCTTCGTCAAGAATCGCCGTAAACGCGTCCCGGCGGCGGGCATAAACGCTTACGTCTATCCGCGCTTCGGTAAGCTCGGCGACAATCCGCTGCATTAGCGCCGGAGCGTTTACATAGCCAAGGGTGCGGGTGGCAAAGATAAGCCCGTCCATCAAAGCATCCTTGCAGGAAATTTCCGGACTTAGCGCTATATACCCGATCCGTTCGCCGGGCAGGGAAAGGCTTTTTGAATATGAGCTGACGACAATCGCTTCGTCGTAGGCACAGAGAAGCGGCGGCACTTCAATGCCGTATGCGATCTCCCGGTACGGCTCGTCGGATACCAGGCAGGGCGGCCTTCCCGTTTTGCCGCCGTGCCGCCTGAGGGCATCGGCAAGGGCGGCGATTGTCGTTGCGGGGTACACCTTTCCCGTGGGGTTGTTGGGCGAGTTGATCAGCACGGCGGCGGTTTTCGGGGAAAGGGCCGCTTCAATGGCGCCGATGTCGAGGTCAAAGCCGGGAAGCGAATCCGCTTCGACGAGCTTTGCCCCGTGGTTTGCGGCGTAGTACCGGTACTCCATAAAGTACGGCCGGGAAACGATCACCTCGTCTCCAGGATTGCAGACAGTTTTCAACACTGTGTTAAGCCCTCCCGCCGCACCGACCGACATGACGATGTGCGAGGCGTCCGCCGCAACCTGATGTTCCCGCGAAACTTTTTTCGCAATCGCCTCCCGCACATCGGTAAAACCGGCGTTTGACATATATCCGTGTACGCCTTTTTTGTTTTCCCCGGCAAATTGCAGCAGGATGCGGTAAAAGTCGGGCGGCGGATCGACATCGGGGTTCCCCAGTGAAAAATCAAACACATTATCCGCCCCATGCTGCTTTTTCAGCCGGTTTCCCTCTTCAAACATCTTCCTAATCATGGATGCGGAAGCAAGCGCGTTCTGAATTCCTTCTGCTATCGGCATTGTTGTTCTCCTGTACACCTGAAAATAATATTATATCACCATTCTTCTTCAATGTGATCGCCAATATGTATATTGCCGCCGCGAAGGACTCTAGCGAACAGGCTGCGCCCGGCCAGAAAACAGCCCTGTCCGCCGCTGAACAACGGACATTCCTCAAAACAGCGCTTGCGAGCATCGCCAATTTCCAGTACGGCTTCGCCAGCTTTCAGCCTTGTTCCCGGCACAAGGGCTGCGGGCGGTATTCCGCCAAGAAGGATGTTTTCCCGGTACCTGCCAAAACATAAACCCTGCACATCGCTTGAGTCTATCTGCTTCCGCTCCTCTTCTGTTAATAGGCTTATCTGGCGCAGGCCGCCGTCAGCATGGAAATCGCCTTCCATCCCATGCCCTTCAATTAACAGCGCCTGATCCGCCGCCTCGCCGCCTGAGCCTTTGGCAGCATAGCGTACAAGCCTGATAACCGTTCCGTGCAAAGCCATGCAATGAATTTACAGAAATTTGTATTCTGTTTCTATACAACCATTCCGAAATCTTGATTATATCTATGATTTACGTATATTATTGATATGAAACACATTAAAAAATGGTATCTGGTCCTGGTTTTACTTGCTTTCTTTGGGTCTTTTGCTTTCGGCGAAGACGAAAATCATCAAGAAATTGATTATCTGCTGTTTTTGCCTGACAGCGGCAGCCGTTTTGCAAACGAAGCGCAAGCGATGATTCAGCTTGATAATGCGGCAAAATACCTGGCAGACAGGAATCCTTCGCCCGGACAAATATGCGTTTACGGGTATGCCGCAGATTTTGCAAACGGCATCGACCCTGCGGTTCTGTCAAGACAGAGGGCTCTTTTTGTAATAAGCGAATTGCAAAAACGCGGCCTTTCAAACGACCTGTTTGCCGATCCTGTCGGCAGCAGTTCGGTGGATCTATGGGGCAGCAACTCAGATGAAAGCGGCAGAAGCGGCAACAGGCGTGTCAGAATAACGCTGGATGGCGATGTTCTTACTCCGGCAATAGCGGAGGTATGCGATTTCGTGATGGAGACTCCGGCTGCCGTTCTGCCAGTTCAGGAAAAAAACCCATCTGATGAATCACGCTCTTCATTTCCATGGTGGATAATTCTTCTTGCGCTGATAGCTCTTGCGGCAATTCTTTTGCTGGCGCTAAAACGCAGAAAAAAACCGCTGCCGCCGGAACCTATCGCCATCGTTCCGGTTAAGCCAAACGGAAAAGTTAAAGTTTTGGAGGAAGAAGAAATTCGCCGTTATGCTTACGGATTATATGAAAAACGATTCGGTCTAAACGGCGATGAATCCGGAGATTGGTACAACTCGATATTCGAACTCACCGCCTACTATGAAGCCCAGGGCTACCGTGTTTTGCTATATTGGGAAGTATAACCCCTTATTACCACCGTGCCTTTGTGCCTCTGTGCGATAAAATTTCAAAAAACATCTTTTACATCACCAGAGGCATCCCATGTATAGCCGCCGATTTCTTCCAGGCGTTTGTGGAAGGCGGGGTTTTTCAGTGTGTCGATGAACTGCCTGATCTGGGGCAGTTCCAAAAAGCGCGGGGGCAGGGCGAAATCGTACTCCTCGTTTCCCAGGGGGATAAAGCCCAAATCCAGAGCCGCCGCCGCCGAGGCGATGCCCATTCCCGCATCCGCGTCGCCGCCCGCCACCGCCGCCGCTACCGTCATGTGCGTTACCGCTTCCCTGTCGTAGCCGGAAATGTCGTGCGGTGCAATGCCCGCTTCTTTCAGCTTGTAGTCCAGAAAAAGCCTGGTCCCCGCGCCGCGCTGCCGGTTGATGAAACGGCGGCCGGGAAGGTCCGCCACGGAACGAATGTCGAGCGGGTTTCCCTTTTGAACGATCAGTCCCTGAACCCTGCCTAGTCCCTTTATCAGGCTGATGGGCGTTTCGGGGAAAAGCCTCCGCAGATACGCGGTGTTGTAGCCGCCGGTTTCTTCGTCTAAAAGGTGGATGGGAGCTATGTGGCACTCTCCCCGTTTCAGCGCCGCAAGGCCCGCCGTGCTGCCCACATGGGTTCCCGCGAGAAAAAACCCCTGAGCGCTCATCATGTCGGCGATAATGTCAAGGATGATGTCGTGGCTGCCGATGGAAACCAAGCTGCGATCCAGGTCGGCCAGAGGACGGATAAGTTCGATTGACGCGGTCTCTCCTGCCTCAATGCCTTCGCTGTTCTGGGGAATGACGCAGAAGCCGTCGGCGCGTACCAGCGACATTGCCGCCCCCGCGCCCCGCGCAAGCGGCGACGCGATAAGTTTTCCGTCAACGCTGCCGGCTTTGACGCGCACATATTCCCGGTGCTTCAGCGAGGAAACCAGCCGCCTTGCGATCACCGCTTCGACCACGGCATAGTCGGCGGCCCTTCTGCCGGCAAGCATCGCAAGCACCGGTGCGGCAAAATTCCGGTAGGCAAGGTATGCCGACACCGGATAGCCGGGCAGGCCAATCACCGGTTTGCCCTCAACTGCCGCAAGGATCACTGGCTTGCCGGGCTTCATTGCCACGCCGTGAACGATAACTTCGCCAAGCTGCCGCAGCACGGCGGCGGTATAGTCCTCCGTCCCGGCGCTGGAACCGGCGCTTACCAGAACCATGTCGTATTGGTCGATTGCGGTTTTTACTGCTTCGGCAAGCAGCGCCGGATCATCGGGAATGGTATCAAAGCGCGTTCCCTCGCCTCCCCCTTCTCGCACCAGCGCTTCAAACATCCTCGTGTTGGATTCGATTATCTCTCCTTCTTTGGGAATCTCCGACGGTTCGATGATCTCGTTCCCCGTCGGAAAGATCGCCACGCGGGGTTTTTGCAGAACTTCTGCTTCGGTTATCCCCGCCGACAGCAGTACGCCGATGTCGATAGGACGAAGTACGTGCCTTGAAGGAATGATCATTTCACCGGTAACGATATCCTCGCCGATGGGCCTGATGTGCTGCCAGGGAGAAGCCGCCTCGCGTATCCGCACGGCGTCATCGTCAACTTCCTGTACGTCTTCCGCCATGATCACCGCGTCATAAGGCCGGTGTACGGGATCGCCGGTGTCCACTACCGTAAAGTCCCTGCCCCTGACCAGCGTAACCGGATTGGTCTCGCTTGCACCGGCTGTAGAACAGGCGGCGACAGCGATGCCGTCCATTGCTGCGGCATTATACAGCGGCGAATTTAACCGCGCATAGATCGCCCGCGCCGTCACGCGATCAAGCGCGTCCGTAACCGTGATCCTTTCGCTGCGGCATTCGCTTTTACCTTCAATCGCCGCCATAAACCGTGCAAGGGCTTCATCCACCGGCACATTGGTCAAGTATAAATTCCGTTTCGCCATATAGCTTTTCTCTCAAAAATTAAACCAGCGTCCTTGCTATACGCACTATGTCGGCGAAAACGCCGCCTGCGGTTACCTGCGCGCCGGCGCCAGGCCCCTTTATCACCATCGGCAGTTTCGAATAACGGTCGGTGGTTATTACCACGATGTTGTCGCTGTCTACCAGCGTGCGGAAGGGGCTGTTTGCCGGTTCAGGGCGGATGGCGAGTTTTGCCGCGCCTTCTTCCACAACGGCGACATAGCGCAGGGACATTCCTTTCGCGGCGGCGGCTGCGCGGCGCTTTTCAAAAGCGGCGTCGGTTTTTTCCAGTTCGGTAAAGAATGCGTCGACGGTTTTCGCCTTGAAGCAGGCCGGCGGAAGGATTGGCTCGATGTCGACGTTGGCAAACTCAAGCGACATGCCGCACTCGCGGGCGAGGATCAGGGCCTTGCGCGCCGCGTCCATGGCGTTAAGGTCGTCTCTGGGGTCCGGCTCGGTGTAGCCCTTCGCCTTGGCCTCGCGGACCAGGGCGGAGAATGTCTTTTTTCCGTCAAAATTGTTGAAAATAAAACTCAACGTTCCGGAAAGTACCGCTTCGATGCGGCGCACCCGATCGCCGGAAAGGTTCAGGTCGCGCAGGGTAGAAATTACCGGCAGTCCGGCGCAGACGGTCGTTTCGTACAGGTAGGGAATCCTCCGCTCTTTTGAATAGCCGGTTAACTGCCGGTAATATTCCAGCGATCCCGAATTGGCACGCTTGTTTGGTGTAACAACGGGAATAGAGGCGGCAAGGATTTTTCCGTACGCGGCGGCAATGGATTCGTTTGCAGTGCAGTCGCAGAAGCAGGCGTTGGGCAGATTAAAGGAAATCATCTTGTCGACAAATCCGTTTAGGCTTAACGGTTCTGCCGTTACCTCGGCACCGGCTTTACCCCGGTTTTGGTCTTCGGCCTTTTCCTCGCCGTTGAGCAGCGCTTTTGCCTTTTTGGGATCAAAGCCTTCGCGGCAGAAAACCATGCGATCCACATTTGCCGCCCCGATCAGGTTGATCCTTATCTTGTCCTTGTCGGCAAGCGTCTTGCGGTGGCTCGCTATCTGTTCGAGCAGAGTCCCGCCGATAAGGCCCGTCCCCATGAGGAACAGGTTAACCGACCGGACGGTGGCATGGAAAAATGCTTCGTGCACGGCGTTGAGCGCCTTTGCCTCGTCCTGTTTTGGAATGACTGCGGAGATGTTGATCTCCGAAGAGCCTTGCGCGATAGCGACGACGTTGATGCCGTTTCTTCCCAGCGATTGGAAAAATTTGCCGGATATCCCCGAAGTGCTTTTCATCTTCGAGCCGACAACCGCAATGATCGAAAGATCGTTTTCCACAACCGGCTTGTCGATGTTGCCCGAGCGAATCTCCTGTTCAAATTCTTCCTCAAGGGCGGTTTTTGCCATGCCCGACTCATGGGGCATTACGGCAAAGCAGATCGAATATTCGCTGGAACTCTGGGTGATGAGGATCACGCTGATCCCGCGCCTTGCCAGAGCGCCGAATACCCGCGCAGAGAATCCGGCGACGCCGACCATGCCCGGCCCTTGTATCCGCAGCAGGGAAATTTTGCTTATGGAGCTGATACCCCGTATCGGGAATTCCCCCTCCTCTGCCTTACTGACGACGCGGGTTCCGCCGCCGGCCGGGTTAAAGGTATTGCGGATTGAAATGGGAATGCCCTTTTCCAGCGCGGGCTTGATCGTCAGCGGAAAGAGAACCTTCGCGCCGAAATGGGAAATTTCCATTGCCTCGGTATACAGCATCTCGTCGATCTTGAAAGCGTTTTTTACCAGTTTGGGATCAGCCGTGTGAATGCCGTCCACATCGGTCCAGATTTCCACCTCGTCTGCCCCAAGCGCCGCGCCGAAAATCGCAGCGGTCAAATCGGAACCGCCCCGCCCAAGGGTAACGGTTTGCCCGCCCACGGTGGACGCTATAAAACCGGTGGCAAGCTGCAGGGGCATTTTCTTTTTCTTTTCAAAAAATGAAACGATGTTCGCGTAGGTTTCTTTCTGGATGCACTGGGCGTTTCCATATCGATCCGTCGCCTTAATCAACGTTCTGGTATCGAGATAATCGGTATCAATGCCGTTCGCCCTGAATATGCGGGCTACAAGCCTCGCCGAAAGCCGTTCGCCAAAACTCATTACCAGGTCCAGCGTGCGGCTGGAAAGTTCGCCAAGCAGGTTAAGCCCTTCCAGTATCCGCTTTAGTTCGTCGGTAAGGCCGTTAATTTCATCTAACGCGGCCTTGCGATCTGCGCCTTTCAAAAAACGGGCGGCGGTTTTTTTGTGCTGGCCTTCCAGCAGGGCAAGCAGTTCGTGATACGATACGCCGCCGGTGGATGCGGCGTTGCGGTACGCTGCCGCTCCCGTTACCGCCGCGCTGCGGGCAAGGCCGATAAGGGTGTCCGTCACGCCGGAAAACGCCGAAATCACGACCACCGGTGTTTTTCCCGCGTGATCCTTGTCTTTGAGAATCCTGATGATCGCCGAAATCGCCTCAGGACTGCCAACCGATGTACCGCCAAATTTAGCTATTTTCATATTTTCTCCATAACGCCTGCAATAATACTGTACTTTAACAAGTTTTTATAGTAGATACATGATAATGGGCAGTAACGATTCGGCGGAACGGCGCTGTTATTTTGACTGGGCGGCGACTGCCGTTCCCGATGCTTCTCTCTTTGATGCCGCGATCCCCTATGGCAATCCGTCTTCCCCGCACATGGAAGGCCGCGCCGCCCGCGACGCGCTGGAAAACGCCCGGGAACGCTGCGCCGCCGTTCTGCGCGTCCCGCCGGAAACCCTGTACTTTACCTCGGGCGGAACCGAGTCTAACTGCATCCCCCTGTACTCCTTTGCCGCACGGCAAGGCGGCGGGCGGATAATCGCCTCCGCCGGAGAACATTCATCTGTCGCCGAAAACCTGCAAACCCTGGAACGGATGGGAAGGCCGACAGGCCGCATTCCCATCGATTTTAACGGCAGGGTAACGCCTGAATCGCTGTCAAAAACGCTGGAAAAGCACGGCGACACGCGATTTGCCGCCATCATGGCCGTTAACAACGAAATTGGGGCGGTTAACGACATGGCAGCGCTGCGGGATGTCTTGCGCCGCAAAAGCGGGCCGCCTGTCCATTTCCATTGCGACGCGGTACAGGCTGCCGGAAAGATTGCGCTTGACCTTGGCGGTTGGGACATCGATTCCGCTTCGATAAGCGCGCACAAACTCGGCGGGCCGAGGGGAATCGGCCTTTTATACCTGCGCTTGCCCCTTGAAGTGCTGTATTCCGGCGGCGGCCAGGAAAAAAACATCCGGCCAGGCACGGAAAATGTCTCCGGCGCGCTTGCCCTGGCGCAATGCCTTGAGAACCACGGCCTGCCGGAAAAAATTGACGCAGAGCTTGCCGATGCCCGCCGCCGCTGGAAACGGCTGCTCGGCGCGTTTATGGGGATGGATCGATGCAGGCTTATCCCCGCAGGCAGGGAACCCGGCGACAGGGGTTTTTCGCCCTACATCGTGCAGGCTGCTTTTAAAGACATCCCCGGCGAGGTAATGACCCGGGCGTTAGACGATCTGGGCTTTGCCGTTTCCACCGGGTCTGCCTGTTCCTCCGCCTCGCCGGAGCGGCCCGTGCTCGCCGCGATGGGCGTCAGCGACAGCCTGAGCCTTGAGGGGATACGTATATCCCAGGGCTGGACCACTACCGACGAAGAAATCGACCTGCTGCTTGCCGCGATCACGGAGGTGCTTTCATTTCTGTAACCGAGTCCGGCCCCGCCCGCCTCCTCTGGCTTTTAAAGCCCGGCGAGCTGGCCCTGAAAGGGGAGAACCGCAGGGCCTTTGAGATAGTCCTGAAACGCAACCTCCAGACGATACTTGCGGGGCATGACGTACAGATCGTTATGCGAAACGGCCGCTTCTACGTGCACGGCCTGGAAGAGGATTCTGCCGCGATAGAAAACGCCCTGGATCGCCTGTTTGGAATTTCCGGCTGGGCGCAGACCAGGGGGATTCCCAAAACAATCGAAGCGGTGCTTGCCGAATGTGCAGCCGAAGCGAAAAAAATCCACGCGCGGGGCATCGCGTCATTCAAGATTGAGGCGCGGAGGACCGACAAAAGCTTCCCCTTCGATTCGTATGCCCTCAGGTGCAGGGGCGGGGACGCGGTGACGGACGCCGTTCCCGGTTTGCGGGTCGACGTTCAAAATCCCGGCGCGATTATCACCATCGAGATACGCGAAAAGGCCTATGTCTACAGCGACGCCCGCAAAGCCCTTGGCGGCCTGCCCGTCGGAACCGCCGGCAGGGGACTTTTGCTCCTGTCCGGCGGCATCGATTCCCCGGTCGCCGGTTTCCTCATGGCTTCGCGCGGCATGGGGATCGACGCGGTACATTTTCACGCCTACCCCTACACCTCGGCGGAGGCGAAACAAAAGACAATCCGGCTCGCCGGAATCCTCGGCGGCTACTGCATGGGTGTGCGTCTGTACATACTGGGTTTTACTAAAATACAGATGCGGATAAAAGAAGCATCCCCCCTCCCCTGGTCTACGGTGCTGCTCCGCATGGCGATGATGCGCTGCGCCGAAACAATCGCCAAAAGAAACGGCAACAAATGCATTATTACCGGCGAAAGCCTTTCCCAGGTGGCGAGCCAGACCATAGAAAACATCAGTTGCACCCAAAACGGAATCTCGATCCCCGTGCTGCGTCCCCTCATCGGCACAGACAAGGAATCCATCATCAGAAAAGCTGAACAGATCGGCACATACAAAATTTCCATCGAACCGTATGAAGACTGCTGCGTCCTATTCAGCCCGCCGCGTCCCATCCTGCGCGGCACTGTTGCCGAAGCCGCAGAACTCTACCGCTCGCTTGAACTAGAGCCGCTCATTGAAGAAGCAATCAGGAATTATGAAACGGTAAAATTGGGGACTGGGGGTTAGGGACTGGGGACTGGGGTGTTGGGCTCAAAGTACTCATGCAGGGCTAGACTGCCCGGGTCATCGCCGGCAATCTTGATTTTATGGCCCAGGATTTCGAACTGGTCGCCCGGTATAAAGATCGTGTTTACCGAATTTTCATCAAAGTCGATGAATTCGTCGATATAGACAAAATTTAATCGTAACAAAATTTTCAAATGTCGGGCTTTGTTGACTATGACGCTTTTTTTTCAATCGGTAAATTCATCGGTGTAAATGTTGTTATAACTGGAAACATTACAGGAACGGGATCGCAGAAAAGACTGGTCATAAAGTCTATTGATATGCTGACTTCCACAATACTGTCAATGGAACAGATCAATCTGTAAAGGATATGGACTAACGTAAAAGTCAAAAACTGGAAAAAAAACTGGCAAAAAATGCACTTGACAAATCATATTTTTCCGTATATAAATAAGTTATGGAGAATATTTCTGAAAGACTAGATACAATCAAAGAATCTGTCCTCAAGAATGTACCGGCAAAATATATATATTTATTCGGTTCTTATGCTTATGGTGAGCCGACTGAAAAAAGCGACATAGATATTTACATTGTTATTCCCGATAATAGTATCAATATTTCAGAAATTTATGGGAAAATAATGGTAGATTTGAGCATAAAGAAAATATTTTTTGTGGACTTATTGTTGAACAGGGAAAGCGTGTTTAATACAAGGAAAAATAGAAATATCCTTGAAAGAACAATTTGTCAAAAAGGTAAAATATTATATGAACATTGACGATGTAACAGAATGGATACAGATCGCCGATGATGATTTGTATTCCGCCCAAATGCTTGATAAACTTGTTCGTAAACCTTATGAAATAATTTGCTATCATTGTGCCCAAGCAGTGGAAAAATACCTGAAAGGCTATTTGACGTATTATGACATTATACCACAGAAAACGCATAATTTGCTTATTCTGCTTGAACTCTGTGTGGAAAAAGATAGTTTTTTTGAAAATATTAAAACTGGATGTGGAATATTGAATAGATACGCTAATGAAATACGTTATCCGCACAGAATAGAAATAGAGATAGAAGATGTGAATTATGCCATTAAAGTAACGGAAAAGATTAGAGATATAGAACCACTAAGAAAAATAAAAGAAATCATTAATGAGGCAAATATTAATAATAATTATATTGATGAAGAACATAAAGAATAGTATTGAACGGCGCGTGGGTGACTGACATCGAAAAGCTGCATGGGAGTACGCCTGTACATCGCCGGTTTTACTAAAATACAGATGCGGATAAAAGAAGCATCCCCCCTCCCCTGGTCTACGGTGCTGCTCCGCATGGCGATGATGCGCTGCGCCGAAACAATCGCCAAAAGAAACGGCAACAAATGCCTTGTTACCGGCGAAAGCCTTTCCCAGGTGGCGAGCCAGACCATAGAAAACATCAGCTGCACCCAGAGCGGAATCTCGATCCCCGTGCTGCGTCCCCTCATCGGCACGGACAAGGAAACCATCATCAGAAAAGCCGAACAGATCGGCACATACAAAATTTCCATCGAACCGCATGAAGACTGCTGCGTCCTATTCAGCCCGCCGCGTCCCATCCTGCGCGGCACTGTTGCCGAAGCCGCCGATCTCTACCGCGCGCTTGAACTAGAGCCGCTCATTGAAGAAGCAATCAGGAATTGTGAAACGGTAAAATTGGGGACTGGGGGTTAGGGACTGGGGACTGGGGTATCAGGCTCCAGGCACTCACCTTGTACAGAACAATGGTACAAGTCTTGTACCGATTTTTGAGTTAAACAGGTTGAATTCGCCAAATAGCCCAAATATTGCCAAAAAATCCGATTTTGGGCGAATATTGCGTAACTTACAGGTTTACAGAGTCGTTTTTATGGTGTACTATGCTGTTACGGAAGCATTGTTTGGCATCCGTGGTTAAATTGAGGTATCTAAGCAAAACTGGTTATGAAGAGGAGCATATTATGAAAATTGGCATAGGCAGAAATGTAGAATTAATATTTTTTGATAAATGAAATTCAGATATAAGACGTTATGCGAAATATGGGCTAAACTGGTTGTAAAATATAAGAATATAAAAATTAAGGTATTGTAATAATATAAATATTGGAATATTATGGTTTTATAAAATTTTTTGGAGGGTTAAATCATGGAAAATAATATATTTTTTGAAACATTAAAAAAAGAAGATATAAATCAATATTCAAATATGATTAATAATGTATTTGACGAATTTGTTGGAAAGGATTATTCTGAAGAAGGAAATAATATTTTTAAGAATTTTATTAAACCGAATAACATATTAGATAGATTTAAAAATGAACTAAATAAATTTTTTGTTGCAAAATATAATAATGAAATAATTGGTGTATTGGAAATAAAAAATAATGATCATATTTCATTGTTTTTTGTGAAAACTGAATTTCATGGGCAAGGAATAGGAAAGAAATTATTTCAAAATTATATGGAAACAATAAAAGACAATAATAGTATAAAAATTATATCTGTAAATTCTTCAATATACGCAGAAAAAATATATTCAAAATTAGGATTTAATAAAACCAGTGAAATACATGAAAAATGTGGAATGAAAATTGTTACAATGGAATATAGAATATAAAAAATGGTGTACGCCCATACTTCGCATAACGAAGTTGCTGAAAAAGTTGCAACTGCGCA
>WRJO01000009.1 GCA_009778545.1 Treponema sp.
TTCGTGGATGTTGTCCGAACCGGCAACGAAATACGGATCATAGCGGTCGAGCACAAATGCCATGCCGTACAGCTCCGACCAATTGCCCGCCGAGTCTTTCATGATGATGTCGACGGTGTTGGGCCCGTCCTGATTGTGGGAATTGTAGGCGGGATTGGTGTAATACGAATCGATGGGGATTTCCCAGACGGCGGAGCTGAGATGCGGCCCGGCGGCTTCGACCGCACGGGGAATCCAGCCGTTGACCACCGCCGTTTCGGACACGGTGCTGATGTCGAAACCGGCTTCCCTGCCGCCGGCTTTGTTAAAGCGGTACCAGAAGAACGTGTCGCCGGTTTCTTCCCTGACCCGCGAATAGGGATCGTCCTGGAAGCTGCCCCTGATCCTGTTGTTGGAAACGATCAGGCTTTCGGGATACCCCGCCTGGCTCAGGTCTTCCTGGAGTTTTTCCCGGACATCTTCCGGATCGGCAAAGAAGGCGTATTCCGTGGGCCAGTCTTTTATTACGGCAGTCCACGCCGCGTCCCAGCCGGGAAGGGTCCCGTCGCCGTCCCGCCAGTAGTGTACTGTTGATCCATCTATCTGCGTGGTGCCGTTTGGCCAGTCGGAAGGCCAGGCCTGGCCCTGCCGCGTACCGCTGGCGCTGCCGTCGGGGAAGTCTGCCGCTGCGGGAATGCTGCCGTGCCTGATCGCCCGTGAAATGCTGGCAGTAATGATGCGCGGCCCCTTGGTATCTTTGTAGAACAGCCAGGGAACGCGGGTAACGTTTCCGGCAATGTCGCGGGCCTCCAGGGTAAGGGTCTGCGCCCCCTGGAGGGCTGTCTCAAATTCCGCCAAATCGCTTTCTGTCAACGACCAGCGGAATTCGTTGTCCTGGCCGGTTGGAACAGGGACAAGGTTCCCGCTCTGCCCGCCGTAGGTAAAGCTCAGGTAATCGAGGTTCGCCTCCGTTACCGTTCCGCCGCCGCCCGCGCCCAGATCGGCGAGCAGGGCGGCAAGGGACGCGTAGGTGGGGCGTTCGTCCGTGCCGTCATATGCAGAGAATGTTATTTGCGGATCGGTGTCGTCCAGGATAAACCGGTAGCTATAGAGCCTGCTGCCGCTATCCGGATCGGTAACGTCGTCCACAACGTAGCCGTTATCGTCTGCGGGAAATATTTTTTCCTTCACGCCGATGTAGAGAGGGCCGGATGTGACACCGTCGGGATTCTTGCCGTAGCTCCCTCCCCTTTCGGCCGGTTCGTCCATCACCTTTATCTGGTAGAATTTAACGCCGTCGGTGTTAAAATAGCCGCCAAAAATTTCGCTATGTATGCCGTGAACGACAATCTCATTAGTATCGACATCCCGGATCGCATAATCGTTAAACCGGAATTCATAGTTGATGTCGCCGACCGGATCAAGGCGGCCGGTAACATTTATCCAGTCGCCCCAGTCGCTTTCATCGCCTTTGCTTGTGCCGTTATAGTCCCGGCTTTTGGGGAATCGGATCAGCACATAGCTGTTTTCTTCCGGCCGCAGGGGATCATATTTCCGGTTTTCCGCCGCATAGGGAAGCTGCCGAACCTTGCCCGAATCGAACCGGTCGTCGTCGCTTACCTTGCCGCCGATAACGAGGCCTTCTGCCCTCCTCACGCTTCCCGACCTTCTGCTGTTGATCGGATTCTGAAAGAGCAGATCAAATTCCGGATAGTCCCTGCTTTGATCGACGGTAAAGAAGCCCGAATGGGGGCTGCCCGCTTCCGACGGGGGAAGCACGTTTTTGACGGTAATCAGACCCGCGTTGTCCATCGCCGCTGCCCAGAGTTTGTACCTGCCTTCGGGAAGGTCCCTGGTATCGGCAACCACCCGGAAGCGTCCGCTGTTTTCATCGGATGCAAGGAACTGCCTTCCCATGCCCTGCGATGGAACGTCGTTCATTTTTGGGAAGTCTTCCCATTCCGGAACGCCGTGATCGGCGGGCAATATCCACCACCAGACTCCGGCATGGGTTTTTGCAGCATCGGGATTGCCGGGATCGTGGGGGAAAAGCCGCAGGCCGTTGTTGTCAAAGGCGCTGATGACAAAATGGATCTTGCCGTGCACCGTTTCCGCGCGGTTGTTGTTAAACTCGTTCAGGTTTACTTCCGGCGGAACGGTGTCTACCATTACCGTGCGTTCCTCCAGGAACCTGACCCCCAGGCGATCGAAGGCCTCCAGGCTAAAGCGCCGCATGTCGTTCGGCGGAGAAAAGCCGGGATAGTCCCGGTTAAACGTAACGTCTTCCAGTTTCCAGGTGTAGTAATATACGCCGTTCACACGCGGCGGCACGGCGGGAACAAGGGCAACCTCGACAGGATCGCCCGCGGTGGAACTGGCGGCGGCGCTGTAAATGTCGGGGGTAAAGGCGATATACAGCCGCTGCATTTCGATGAGGCTTTCCACCGTGCCTTCGATGGCTACCGGCTCCGCAGTTTGCAGGGAATTTTCTTCCGGCGCGGTAATGTTTATTTTGGGCTGCGCGGTTGAAACGGCAAAATAATACGTCAGCGGCGGCTCATCTGCCGGCGGCTGCAAAACGGCGGCGGGAACATCGCCCGGCCTGGTTCCGTCTATGCGAACCTTTGCCTCCACGTCGTCGGCGACGCGAATTTCGATTTTGTAGAAGCCGTCGGGAAGCGCCTCTGGCGGCGGATCAAAGAGCGCCTCCGCCATGATCGCCGGGGTAAGCGTCCCCGACCATTCCCTGGCATTGCCACGGGGAAGCGCCGCCTCAAGCTGCGCGTCGCTGAGTTTTTTTGCAACATTATTAACAAGGTCGGTAAGGGTAATGGCAATGCCGGTAATGGGCCTGCCGTCGCCGTCCAGCGCAATGCTGTTATCGCCGTCAAGGATCATTTCCCTGCGGCGGATGCCGTCGTAATCGGTAAAGATCAGGTCGATGCCGTCGCCCACGCCAAGGACGTTCCGGCTGCCCGTGTCGCCCCAGTTCCCGCCCTGTATTACAGGCCGGTCGGAAGGGGAATCCCTGCCGATTATCACATGCAGGCCGTCCGCGCCGGAAATGGGATCTCCCGCGCCGTTAAGGTGCGACATATTTGGCACGCCGATAACGGGCGTGTCCAGAGAATCGTTCACCCTGATCTTCTGGATAATGTATCCGAGGTTGTGCACCATGTCCTGGGCAATAACGTAGACCCACAGGTACTGGCTGTTGAGGGGCTGGGGGCTGCCGGGAGGGGAAGCGGGATCGTCGGGATTGTCCCATGCGTTACCCCCGCTGCCGTCGTCTTTGAAGGTATTAAACCGGAAGGTATGGATATTTTCTTCCCTTCTGACCCATCCCGACATTCCGCCGGGGTCGTCGTCAATATCGTAGAAGAAGCGGAGGTTATCGTACGACGGATCGCTTCGGTAGTTTTCGATTTTTTCGAGCATGGAACCGGAGAGGCCCGGCGCGGCATCCTCGACTATCCACTTGACCATCGGGTAGGCGGCTTCGGGCGGAGGAGCGCCCATGTTGTCCAGCTCCAATGAATGTTCCATTATCGACGAGCTGTCGTTGCGGGTAACGATTACCTGTATGTTGCCGCTGACGGTGTAGGGGTCGTCGATGGATTCGCCGTCCGAGTCGCCGGGAACGGCGTCTATGGCGGCGATTGCGCCGATTACCGACTGTATCCGGACAATCGGGCCTTCCCCGTCGATGTACACCGAGTACCGCGCCGGAATGGGATTATACGCGCCGGCGCTATCCGAATACGCCGTTACTTCCAGGGTGTAGGGATAGGGGCTGTGTTCAAAAATCGCATTGCCCGCCGGGGCGATGTAGGTGAAAATCCTGTTATTGGAACCGGGATACTCCGGCTCGTCGGAAGTCCACAACAGCGTGCCGCCTCCGCCGGGGGCGTTTATGTGCGAATACTTTAAAACCGCGCGGTCGACCCCTTCGGAATAGGTAGCCAGCACGCGAAGGCGGAAATCGTCGCCGCTCTGCCTGCGGGTCTTATGTTCGGTTCCTTCGGTCAGATAGATGTGTGGGTTCTTAAACGCATCCGGATCGGAAACGTCGCTGTTGTCCAGCGAAATGTGGGGAACTTCCACGTTTCTTTGCAGGTACATGTGGACCGGATCGCCCTGCCGGGTGGTTTCCTCATCGGAAAAGCCTGGAAAAAAGCCGGTTACGTCGTCCCAGTCTTCCCAGGGGGAGGCCGTTTCCCGTCGCTGCGCGTATTCTTCCGCTGTTAGGGGAAGGCCGTTTTCGTTATAAAAAGTATCGGAGGTTTTTATTCTGAAGAAATATTCACCCGGAGTCATGGACTGGCGCGGCAGCATGTATTGAATCTGCGGCGGCAAATTGGGATCGTTCGGGTGGGGAACTATGATGAATTGGTCCAGGTTAAAAACAAAGTCCGCGACGCGCAGCGGTTCGGAGGCGGCAGTGCGATCCATGTATAGCCCCTGCGCGTCCTTGTCGTTAACGTCGGGCGGAACATCGGGATTGGCAATGTTAACGAGGAACAGGCTCGCGTAGCCCGCCGCCGGATCATCGTCTGCCGGCTCGGGGCTTAAAGCCGGCCATATTTTTATTTGCGGGTAGCCGGGCTTTAGGCCCTTGCGGTCGCTTATCTGTCCGCTTAGCTGAAGGCCCGTGCTGGCTTCCGACATGAGCGGCGGGGCAAAGCGTGGGAATGACATCCTAATATAGGAAGCGCGGTTTTTTAAAAAATAAACCAGTTCTATGGTTTCTGTGGATATTTCGCCTGTGTCAAAAACGCGGAACTGTATTTTTAACGTGCCGTCTTTGAGTTTTGTGCCGCCGGGAAATTCCATTTCCAGGGTATCCAGGCTGTATGACCATGTCCCATTTTTTTTTCCTGCATCGTCAAAAACAATGCCTTCGCTGGTCCAGGGCAACAGGGGGCTGAGCGGCAGATGCGGGTCTTGATCGGGATCGAAGATCGTTACTTCTACCCTGCCAAGTTCCCGAAACGCCTCTACTGTGCCTTGAAAATGCACGATTCCTTTAACATATGACGCTATCTGCACAGGAAAATCGACGGTAATAACCGGTGGAGCTACGGTAACTTTCTCTCCCATGCTTCCGCTGAACGGATTTTCGCACGAAAGAAATACCCCCAGTATTATTACAATTACTGTTACTGTACGAAATAGTTTTTTTACCAGCCCAATCATAATGAACCCCCAGATGCCAATGGCCAAGAAACCGCTAAACCGGATTCTACATTGATTATTATATCGCACAAATAATTCATTACAATATTTTCTATTGGATTAATAATATTTTTTTAAAATAACATTTGCAGGTTTAATATACGCCTAACGCACAGCGAACATGTATTTATTTTTTTCACCTGTAAGCGTTATATCCATCTAACATTCAGCGAAAACTTTTTTTTGTTAATCTGCAAGCTGGATTTAATACCAACTTTTAGGGAAGGTTTTTTTGTTCCAAAAACCGGGCTTGATTGTATGCAATATTTCGATATAATATATGGTAAGGAGGAATATTATTCATGGCAGAAACCGATAATTCGCATGAAAACAACAATAAACTGCTCTCACAATTAACCAAAGGAGTGTTTTGGAGCAGTGATATTGATCAATTAGATTATTTGAGGGACAAAGAATATATTATTGAACAGATCATTGACGCAGGTTTGGAAAACGATGAAATAATCATGTGGAAACTATATTCCTATGAAGATATAAAAAATATTGCTTTAAATATGGAAAATCTTCATAAAGAAAAAGTCACCTATATGAGTTTTGTATTAAAAGTCAAGGAGTCTGAATTTAAATGTTACAAAAAGAAGCAGTGGTACCAGAAATAATTAACTTGATTAAGGAATTGCAAAGTAACTCTTTATTTCAAGAACACATTTTGGCCGGTGGAACAGCGCTTTCACTCCATCTTGGACATCGCACATCTACCGACATTGACTTATTTACATCAAAACCCCAAAATACTTTTGCGATAATAAAATATTTTATGAATACTTTTAATAATATAAATGTTGAAATTGCCAATGATTCTTTCATAAGAATATATGTGAATGATATTAAGGTAGAAATGGTTTTTGATGATGAAAAAATAATAGAAACTCCAATAAACGACGAAAATATAAGACTGTTTGGCATAAATGAAATATCGGCAATGAAATTACGTGCAATTACAGGAAGATCAAAAGGAAGAGATTTTATAGATATTGCTTATTTATTAAGAGAAATTCCTCTTAATAAAATGTTTTCATTGTACAAAGAAAAATACGGAACAATTAGCCCATTATATATGAAAAGAACATTATTGGTAAAAAGCCAATCGATAAAAGACAATGAATGGTTAATCGGCATAAAAATGATACGGCATGATATTGAACCAAAGGATGTACCCTTGTTTATTGAGCACGCAGTAGAAGAATACAATAAAAATATTGGCATAAAGTAAAAAAACGCCCCGTGTTAACGCTGAGGGTTTCTATAGTTTGCTGTTTAAGTATTCCTTGAAGTCAAATGTTTTTATATTCAATGATTTTGCATAATCGCACAGACTGGCATCGCCGGAAATTAATAAATCACAATCTGTAGCCATCATTAATATTGAAGAATCAGTTATCCCCAGTGAATCAAAAAACCAATTTTCAGCTACTGTTTCAGTTTTTATGTATTTTTCCAGAGTTTGCTTAAATATTGTCTTTACCAAAATCAAATACCTGTATTTGTCTTCACCTTGGATTCTGTTTAATATATTATCAACCTCTGTAAAAATATTGGGACTGGTAATGATTCTGTCATAATCTGCGAGAATTCTAAGGAGAAAATAATAGTCCTCTTTTGAATATAGGGAATTCCTGGTGTATCTTCCTATTTTATTCTCGTTTATCTGTCCAGCCAGAAACAAAATAAAAATATTTGTATCAATAATTACATCACGCATCATGAATCATTATGGAATTAATATTTCCGTCTTCTTTATTTACTACAACCCTTTTGTACTGGCGGATATACGGATATATAATATTCCCCAATGATGAAGTTATTGTCTGTGGAATATTCTTGTTTGGAATGAGAAATGACAGTGTTAAAAAATATTCGTTGTTATTTCCGTCATCCAATATCTCCTCTAACCTTATATCAGTTACATCGGAACCAAAAAGGTCTACAAAACGATCTTTTATTTGTTCAACCGATTCTTTGATAGAAACCATAAAAATCTCCTTAAATTATTATAATACCCATTATTGCTTTGTCAACAGCGTATCATTGTATACTTACGGTAAAAAAAAGCCTGCGCCGCTGTATGGGCGGCGCAGGTTTTGTGGTGTTACGTTAATTCCAGCGCTGGTCCTGCCAGGTTGGCCGGTAGAAGTATGCCAGGCGGAACCTGTCGCTGCCGTAACCGACAGCGGCATGCCAGCCGGGCGCGGTTGAAAGCGTTCCTCCCCTAACAGTAGGCGGCCAAACCTCGATGCTCAGGCGGTCGTTGTTTACCAGGTAGTTCGACGGTACGGTGACCGCCTCCCATCCGGTAATATCGGCGCCAGTCACTGCATCTGTTAGCGGCCTGTTATCGAATCGTATTCCCGTAGCGGTACTTGCGTTGGTTCGATACGCTATGCGTGCGCCGTCGTAGTTGCCCACCCGCGATGTGTCCCCGTAGACTATCCAGGGGTTCCCTTCGTTGTCCACCGAGATGTTCGTCCACACGCCGCCCCGCACAACATTGTCCACGGTGTAGGCGGTAAATGGCTGATCTCTTGCGGTAGCATATGCGTAAACCAGGGTATTCCGGGAACTGTTCTGGAATGCAAGGTGTATCCCGTTATTTTTGTCTACCTTGATGCTCACAAACCTGCCGGAACCGCGGTAAAGGGGATGTGAGGGATCCAGTACATATTTCCTGGTCCAGCGGTTTGTCTGTTCAGCTGCTTCTCTATCTGCATAAGCAAGCCGCAAAGTATCGTTAGCTACATCGTAGTATGCGATTATTGGATAATTGTTACTGGTATAGTCAATCGCACTGAACAGTCCAGCATTACTTGAAGCGGCGATACTACCGGTAAAACCTGCCCCCGCAGTATTGCCATCAATTATATGGCTGTTAGCACTTCCCGTTCCCGTTCCAGGTAGCCTTCCATAACGCAGGTTGTTATTATATGCATCGTAAGTCACTGCATGGCTTTGACCATTGGACCTTGCAACGCGGTTATGCTGGAAGCGTTTAGTAGGAGCAGGATTAGTAGCAGAGCTGTTGCTGCTAAAGACATTATTCCAGCTTCCAAAATTAGTACCATGACTAATTACGAAGTTAGGATTTCCATCTCCTTCATAAGCATAAGCCATTGCGCCGCTTGCTATACTGCCATTGTAGAATGAAACGTCCGTCCCAACATACGGTTCATTTGGAAGACCGGAATAAATTGAAGATCCCGCATCACCGCCATTCCTTCCGTAGTAAACATTCGCCGCTCCATAGACATCCCAAACGCCGGTAAGGCGGCCTGAATCAGTACCGGTATATTCGAGCGCCATCGCCGGCCTTCCCAGTCCAAAACCGTTTTGCGGCTGGGTTGTCGCGGTAACAGAACCAAAAACCGTTCTCGGTGCTTCGGTCGAAGTGCCGCTGCCCGGTCCGGGGTCGTTCTGCTGCGAGCGCCAGATATGGACATGTGGCTTGTTCGTCCACAGGTCGGAACCGGCGGTAAAGAAGTTATATTCGCTGTTCCAGGAGCGGTTCGGGTTGCTGCGGTGGTTCAGCGCCTCGGTTGAGCCGCCAACCGTTGCCCCGGTGTTCAGGACGATCTGGCCGCTGTTGGCGGTGTTCGGTACGTTAAAGACGATGCGGTTCACCGTCGGCTCGGGGTCGCTTGCGATGTCAAGGTTGACGACCGTTGCACCGCCCGTTCCGGAAAGTATCCGCAGGGGATTAGCGGGCATTGTCCCGCCCAGGAGGTTGTATCCCTGAATGGCGATATTATTTTCGCCCCGGAAGAAGCTGAACCAGCCCTGCCGCGAGCGCCGCGTCGCATAACGCGGCGACGGATTGTCCCATTCTTCCGGAGTTAGCGGGGTGTAGCCGTAACGCAGGAAGCCGGTGATGTACGGCACGATGTCTACCCTCATCATATTTTTAAAGGTTTCGCTACTCGGAACGCCGTTAGAAGAAAAGGTAGGATCATATTGCACTTCGGTATTGCTGCTGGCAAGGCCATTTTTATTGTTGCCAAGCTGGTCAATAACCGCGACCCAGATGCCGATATTTCCAGCGGGCGATCCGTCGTCGTTTGGTTCTATTTCGGTATCCCAGACATACGCCCACTCAACGGAATGGCCGTCCTTCCAGTGGAGTTCCTGGTATACCGACGCGTTCTTGCCGGGCACCGGCTGCAATATGCCGAACAGCGGATTGCGGATCGTTTCCCCGCCTTGTGTGATGGTCTTTTCCGCATCCTCGTCAATCCTCAGAATTGCCATATCTTTTCCGGCTGATGAATTCACGTTATGCAGATCGTCAGACGGATCTTCCCCGATATGGACGCGGATCTCGCGGATTAGCTGGTTATCGTGGGCATAGCCCCGCAGGATAACCTTGCCGGAAACCATGTCCCGTGTAACGTTAACAATGCTTGTCCCGTTGTAATACGTGTTTTCCGGACGATCGACACCTTCGACAAATCCGTCTGCCGGCAGCATGTCGTATCTCCCTAAGGTGTTTTTAACCATCGGCTGGAGTGCGCCGGTACCGTTCCTCGGCTCGACGTGGCCGGAGCTTAACAGTTCGCGCTCAGTGTTGACGTTGTACAGGCCGCCACGCAGGATGTTCTCGCCGATGCCCCTTGGGAACAGGGCGTTCTCCATGGTGGTTTTGCGGCTTTCCTCGGTAACGTTGTTCCCGGTAACTTCCGTTTCGGTGTAGGGGTTCAGGTCGTAGAGCCTGATCGTCGGCTCTTCAATATCGCGCAGGTAGACATTCATACCAATAACCACCGCGTCGTAGAGCTGCCCGTCCTCTTCCTCATCATCGTTTACCCTGTCCCATGCTTTGATAAGGAAGAACGCCGTTTGTGTAGGATCGTTGCGTACCGCATCGCCCGGATAGCTGCCGTTTAATTCGCCAATCCTGTCATTTAAACCGTCAGGTTCAAAACAATCGCTGCCCTGGAAGTTAAAGCCGTGCCCCGGTTCAATGGGAGAATCCCAGTCATTGGGGAGTACGGGGAGGTTGTAGATGCCGTTGGGATCGGTACGCTCCAGCCCCTCGATTGTCCTTGACAAATTGGCTATGGGCCTGTAGCTCCAGACACATGCGGTTGAGTCAGGAATGTAATTATCATCGGTCGAATTTGTACCAATATTATTAACCTGAAGGACAAAGTGGGTGCCAATCGGGGTGTCCGGGGTAGGAGCGCCAATGGCCTGCCACCGGTTGGAGTTATAGTCCCCCTGCCATGCAATGGTGTAAACGTTGGAGTAAGCCGGGCTGGCGGAATTTTTATTGGCAATCATCAATTCCAGGTTATCCCTGGTTAGCTTCATTGGTTCATTCGGTACCCACGACCCTGCTTCGTAACTCCCCCTCTCCACATATTGGAGGCGGTAGCTCATGGGATCGTTGCCCAGGGAGCTTTCTATCCTAAAGCCGACAAATTCGTTCTTGGAGATAAAGCCTGAATTAAGATAGCCATAATCGTCTGCCCATAAAGGCTCGTAATTGGAGCCGCCGGTGCGGTTGGTGAACATGGTGTCGCGGTGGTTTTCCAGAATGAATTCCGTGGACGCGATGTTCACCGTGTCGTGGGTGGTATAGACCGCGCCGATGCCGTCGTTGTCGGTGTACAGGGTAACGCGATCGATCTGCGGGTACCTGTTCCGGATAAAGATGTTTTCCTGGGTGTGGTAGCTGGCATTGCCCGCTTTGTCCGTTACAACATAGTTAAGGGTGATAAGGCCGTCGGGCATTACCGTCGTGTCGATGTTCAATACCCAGGTAATGTCCCAGTTCCGGTTGGGTATCCACAGCATCCGCGATCCCGGCCGCGCAAGCGATTCGTTAATGTGCCTTACCCAGCCGCCGGCTGTAGCATAGGCCGCATTTTCGCCCGCCGCAACTGCGGGATAGGCAATTCGGCTGCCTGCGGCGACCAGGTCGTTTCTGTCGCCTTGCTGGTCCAGGGCAATGACTGTTGGGTTGCCATCATCCGGTTCCACCGTAACTTCGCGGTTTATCAGGAAAGTTCCCGTTGTATTGCGGAAAACGGCGCTGCCCGCCTGGGAGCTTCTGCTGCCGTTGTTGATGTTAATAAATTCTTCATTGCCGTTATAGTTCTTGGTGAACCAGACATACACCGAGTCGATGTCTCGGGGCGCGCCGGTGGTAAAGTTAAACGGCGAAGTAGAATAGTCAAACACCCTGCCCATAAAGTCCTGGTTGGTACCGGCGGCGCGTTTGTTGCTTTGTGACACGGGCCTTGGATCAGAAACCGGCGCAAAGTTGTCGATGCCGATGTCAAAGACGTAAATCGCCTCTGCCGGCGGGCTTGCGCCATCCCTTATCCGCACCTCAACGGGGTATCTGCCGCCAAAGTTGCGCCAATCGCCATTCTTTACCAAGCTGAAAATGGCGTTGGAACTTCCAGTCTCCAGGCTGGTTCTGATGGAATCAAAATACATGTCAAAGTAGTAGAGCTGCCCTTCGGTTATCGTCGTAATTTTTACGCCCGCCACATTGTTCCGAGGCGTTCCGGGATTTACCGGCGTAGCATGGGTATCCCTGTCCCATACCGTTACCCAGCTTCTGTTTTCTTCCTGCGGGCGCCTGATAGATATTTGGCTCAGATCCTGATCGTTTCCTCCAGAGTTCAGGGTTGCCCGTATCGCGAACTTATCTCTGAAAACATGGCTGCCCTGGCCAACGTAATCGTCGCCCGGTACCTGGTTTATATCCATTACGCTGCCAATTTTGTAGTCGCTTATTACTGGCGCACTGTCCTGCATAAAGAATATCCGTATGTAGGGCATTGCCGCGACTTGTCCAGAAGGAAGTGATGTCAACGGTGTTCCTGGCGAACCTAATTCAGCTAAAAGTTCGGATAATATTCTGCCATCGTCACCGATGCTGATAATCGTTGCTGTGCCGTTGCCTCGGAAGGCAAATACCTCCATGTACACGCGGATCCTGTTGTTGTCGCCGGTGCCAGAGAACCTAAAGCCCTGTGTATGGATAAGGTCTTTTATCTCATTCTGCGTGTTAAAGCTGAAATTCCACGGCATTTCATCCGATCCCTCCGGGGCCTCTGGGTTGGCATAGTACCAGCCGTAGGTGTCGTATCCGTTATCACGCAGGAGATTCAGCTCGGAAGGATCGTCAACCATCCGGTTTTCGTCAAAGGTAACGATACCGCCGGTACCAGGATCGGTATCCTGAGTAAGCCGGGTGTTGCCCGGAGGAGTAGTACTTGTTCTATCTCCGTCGACTTTTACACGGAATACCACGCTGTTTACCGCCCAGTTGTTCCTCGCTATGCCGTCGGCGCTAATCGTGCCGCCTCGCGGTTCTTCAGGGCCGGAGTTCTGGGGATTAAGCACCGTAGTCCGGGGGATGTCGCCGTCCGGGTATATCCAGATGTCGCGGCAGGTGTAGCTGATATTGCCCGCCTTGTCCGCAACGCGGATGTACAGGGGCATTCGAACTACGCCGGTCTCCCCTACTTCGTCCAGCAGTTCCTTTGGTACTGGAAGCGTCATACGCGGACTATCGTTGCTTATATTATAGTGTTTCCCCTTAATCCAGATTGGCTTATCGTACTGTTTCAGACCGCCTACATCAGTTCCGATTGCTGGATAACTCCCATTTGACGGATTGTCAGTAGTAACCAGACCAGTTGGGCCTGGGTAACTCTGCGGAATTCGCATAATCCAGTCGTAGATGTTCGAATTGGCAATGACAAATCCGGGTGGCTCTGACACGCCGAACTGAAACCAGGCGTTTTTGACAGCAGGCTTTGCAGCAGCGTCAAAGAGTTCATTGTATTGGCCCCGGTCGCGCTCGGTCATCGAAATACCGCCTGGATATTTACCAGGGACAAGCGTATTGGCATAATCCAAGACAGACCGCTCTATTTGCTGCTGTGTCGGGAATTTGCCAGTCGTCAGATTCGTTCCATCGTCCAGGAAGCCGAGGTGGTACCATATTGACTCAACGCCGCTTTCGGTGCGGTTGTTGCTGGTGTCTCTGGTTGTTCCCCGTATTTCGGCATCTTCGCCGCCCATCACCACTTCGCTGGCATACCTGAATTCACCGGCTTCCCAGGGCCCAATGATGCTGCCTTGCCTGTTTGCCGAGGGCAAGGTAATGTCCGCGTCCGGGGGCCTGTTGTCCAGGGTAAAGTTTTTGGTAACAACGTTTACATTATTTGCCATGTCCGTAGCGGTAACGCGTACCCGGTAATGACCGTCTGCGGCGGTGGTTACCGTAAAGGTCGCTGCCCATTCCTGCGAAGCACTTGGCTGCAGATTCGCATTTGCCGGTAATATGTTTACGCCTCCCGCAGGGCCAATTCCCGGTACGGGAGCGGCTGCTGCGGTCTGGTCGATAATATCGACATGGATGCTGCGGTACCTGTTCGCGTCATTTACCGTACCGCTGAATTTCAGTTCTCCTCCCTGGCTCACCGATGAATAGAAGCCCGCTACATCCGGCTCAAAGGCGATGTTGGGGTTGTTGCGATCGATGTAGAAGTACACGGATTGCGAAAGCGCCGGATTCCCCGTGCCGTCATTGGGATTCCAGTCGTCGCCAGGCGGATTCCCTATTACAGAAGAATCCTTCGCCCGAACCTGAATGCTGTACAGGCCCTCACTGCGCTGGAGGACGTTACGCCCAGTTAGAGGAATATCGGGACCATCACGCTTGGTAATTTGCCAGATATTTGGTGTACCACCTGTTGCACTTACAACATCACCTGTATCCCATGAAGTTCCGGTATCAACAATTTCCCAATCACCGGGATCTGGCCCGACATTGGTTTCTACCCACCATGTACCGTTATAGACGAACGGCATGTTGTAGCTCAGGTCCTTTGTCCACTGCACATTGGCAGATGTTTTATCGCCAAGGTCGGTTATTGAACCCCATGGCTGAATAGTTACCCATTCCGCAGCAGCCCAGTTCCAGCGCGACACCTCGCTTTCCAGGGCGCTTATGGCGCTGGTATCGTCGATAACGCTGCCCTGTATCCGCACGGTCTCGCTTGATATGCGGTTAAAGTAGCTGGTGTTACCGGTAACGTCGCTGGGGTTAACGGTCGACGCGCCGGTACTCTGTACGCCGCTGAATCGTATTGCAGGGGCACTGGTATCTTTTGTGAATGTCCATACCGCTTCTTCGGACTCAAGATCATATTCGTCAACGGAGGTAACGATTACATCAAAATGCGCCCCATTGGGCATTCTGGCGCCTTCGTACAAGGTACGGGGAAGATCGTATCTCCAATTCAGCACCACCACTCCCGGCGGATTTGTTACTTCACCAGGTCCAAATGTCCAATCCGAGAGCGCGGTATTGTCAAAATTATAGCGCTGATCGACTATTACATCTCTGGGGTCGCTGGATGTGTTAACAATTCTCAGCCGCGCTTCCTTGACGTTGGCGTCGCTTGCCGTTCCCAAAATGGAAAAGACCGTCGTGCCAAAACCGCTGCTCCGGCCAAAGACCGTAGGCGCATCATTTATTGGAACAGGAGTTCCGGCAAGGATTATATTGCTAATCTCCGTTTCCGGCAGTTTTGAATCGATTCTGAATGCGTACATGGTATCGGCGGCTAGTGTATTACCCGATTTATCGGAAATGGTAAACCTGATCGTATGGATACCGTCGGATAGCGCTGTCCCGCTTTGCGTTCCGTTATTGGTCAGCCAAATCTCCCAGCGGTAGTTCCTTCCTGTCCCGCTGACCGATTTTTTTTCATCAAAGCCTATTGGCGCATCATTACCATCAAACCAGTACATGAATGTACTCATGTCAACATCAGAATCATCGTCGTCGAAGGTGCCGGTCAGCACCGGTTTCTCGTTAGCATCGGCATCGTAATAGATCACCGATAGCGGACGCAAAAGATCCCCTGTATTAATGTCTCTCGCGTTCAGCCAGGAAAGTTTTCGCCTGTTCCACATTTCGTCCCATTCATCGCTCGTCAATCCTGGGGGAACTGAGGGTATTGGAGGTTGCACCCACCAGTTTCCAACGTTCCCCAGGTCAACGCCGGCAGCCGGGTTATGAGTAACGGATGGCCATGTGGTAATGTTGGTGAATTCAAAGTTCGGCGGTTTTTCGTCCTTAAGGAATGTTACCGTGGCGGAGCCGGTCCTGCCCGCCGCATCCGTTACAGAAATGGTCAGCATGTGCGTTCCTGAATCGAGGGTTTCGTACCGTAACATTCTCGCGCCCTCATCCGCAGGAATGCGGAAGTATATTCTTTCTCCGTTAGTGGGAGTACCAGCTGGCTTATTGCCCCACGGGTCACTAAATGGTGAAGCACTTACCCAGGCAAGGGGCAGTGTTTCGGTTTCCGTTTTTTCCCATGATTCAAGGCGGTATTCTATATGGTACCTGCCATCATCGTCTGTTACCAGGTTTACGTCCTCAAAGAAGCCGGTTATGTACATTTCTTCATTTGCTTCCCTTCCAAACGCCTGGTTTGTTTCCGGGTAGTCAATCCTAACGGTCGGCGGAACCGTATCATAGATGAAGGTGAAGTGCTTGCGCCTGGCAACCGTTTCGGGCCTTGCCGTTCCCCCGGCGGGAGGGGCTATTTTGCTATATGACGCATCTGTAGCTTCGATGATGATGTGCTTGCGGCCATTGCCGCTTCCAACAGCACTGGTAACGCCCAGTTGGGCGGCGGTAAAGAGTCCTGCTTGATCACTCGTTTCTATCAAGCGTGCGCCGTTAAAATTGATGTTTTTGCTGCCAGACTGGCCGAGCATGGAAACGGGGACGGTTACCGGGCCGATATAGCCCACAGGCGGATTTGTGGTATATATGCCTGTAGCGGCATTATATGTGCCAAGATGGGTGTCATCGTAGGTATAACTGTCGGTATCATTGTTACGCAGCCATACCTTTACCGAACCTTCCACGATGTTTTCGCCTTCAAGGAAACCGTCGTCCTCGAAGATGGTGCCGCGCAGGATCATGCCGTTGTCGCTTACCACCATGTCATTGCTGGGGGTGATGTTTCCAAAGTACGGCCTGTCCTCTTCCTGCAAGAGGAATACTTCCTGGTAGATGCTGGAGGTGGGGCGCTTGTTTGCGTCTTCCGTATACCGGGAGATGTTGCCCGCCGCGTCTATTGCTATTATGTGCAGACGGTATTCGCCGTCGGTTGCCAAAAGCCGTTCGGTATCGATCACAACCCGGCGGCTTCCCGACAGGCTTATCTCGCCGTAAGCGCCGCCCAGCGTGCCGCCAGGCAAGTAGTGGACAACGCCCTGCTCGGCATAGGCCGATTCCTTCGACGGGTATGCGTCGAATTCCAGCACCCTGCCGCCGGATGCGCCTATCAGGGCGTTCGCCGCCGAACCGGGATGGGCAAGGGCGGCGGATCCGTTAGATCCGACATTGGCCGGCAGGAACCACCAGCGGAGTCCTGCCACCCCAAAGTTGTCGTTGTCGGTAATGGTAAAGCTGATAACCTTGTTTGCCAGCCTGCGCTTGTTGACGGACTGGTAGGCAGAATTGTCCTCATATTGGTAGCCGACAAGGATCACGTCGTCTACGTCCCGTTCAAAGGTTTCGATCCGCCGGCTCAGGCCCACGGTGGGCGGCTCGTCGTCGACGGAGTACCGCATCTGCAGGGTGGCGGGCTGGCGGAAACGATCGATGAACACCGTTTCAAAGGTAAAGCTGCCCGAACGTCCGCCCATCCTGATGGGTATGGAGAAATCGTATTCCCATATGCCCAGGTTGGCGGTGTTTCTGTCCAGTACCGTTATTGCGTATTCCGGTTCACCATCTTCGCCGACTGTGCCGAACTCAACGCCCGGCTGGCCGGTGATGTCGGTCCTTCCGTCCTGCAGAACGCGCAATCCCGTAATTTCGATGGGGCCGTTAACGTCGCTGACTTTGCCTTTAATAAACACCGTTTCCGTTGCGGAGATAAAGTCGCCGGTAGCGGGCGTTAGCGAGTTATTGTCAATAGTCGGCGGGGTGTTGTCCACGGCTATCCAGAACGACTCTGTCCGCGTTGCCGCCGTGGCATGGCGGGGATTTTCCGGCATTATAAGTTTGATATCCGGGGCGGTGTAATCGGAAACGCTGATCGTTATCCTATACAGGCCGTCGGGAAGGCTTTGGAAATTGTGCTTGAGCGATTCGGCCGGTATCGGGGTTACCGATTCCGCATCGGGCGCGCCAAACAGGTAGTTGTAATTCCGGTTGTTTTTTAGATGGGTGAGCAGCACAAACTGGTTTATCGTGGCATCCCGCTCGGTTACGGCAAGGCGTATCCTTTGACTGCTGTTCTGGGGATCGGCGTGGGTTTCCTGCATTCCAAAGGCGGCCTTTACTTCCGCCTGGCTCATGCTCATCTGGTATCCCGGCTCGTTCCAGGGCTCTATCGCATCGCCGACAATGTGGGAACCAACCATGCTTACCGAAACCGACGAAATTCCTACCGCACCGACTCTGGAATCGCCCAGGTCCAGGCTGTCGTCGTCGTTCAGCCGCAGGGAAATAACCGAATTCGGCCCGAATTTATTGCGAATGGCGCTTCCCGATTCAAAGCTGATCGGTTCGCCGTTTATGTCCTCTGCGCCGAAATTGGGGTCTTTAACATTTTCGTTAACGGCGCCAACCCGGAAATTGAACCGGGGCTTGTCGGATTCCTCGCTGACCAGGATCGGAAAGGCCCTGTACCCGACGTTAAACGCGTTGTCGCGGGCAAACACATAGATCCAGTACTTGCCGTCGTCCAGTGTGTCGTCTTCCGAATTGTCGTAATAAATGGTGGAGGTTTTAATAAGGCAGCTCGAGTCGAAGATCGGGCCGTCTTTAAGGATCGGTATTGAGCCGACAGACTTCAGTTCGCCGCGCGAAGCAGGAACGGGAAGCCAGGGGTTGTTGTTTCCGAGGTAGCCCTCCATGGCATCCTTTTCGCCGTCATGGATAACGATAAAACGCTGTTCATAGCCGTAGTGCTCGTCATCGTCGCCATCCCTCACAAAGTATTTGGACGTAGCGGTGCGAATGCGGGAATCTTCGGGACGCAAATCGGAAATCTGGAACTGCGGCCTTATCACCCCGTTAACCGTATAGACGGGGTTGTCCGGATCATAGGCAGACAGGTCTTCGGGAATTTCAATGTAGCCGCCCGTCATCCTCTGAAGTGCGATCTCGGGCGCTACCCTGTCAATGGAAAGGGTAAAGGTAAAGGGAACGTAGTTCAGCGTATTGGACATGCCGCCTCGGGCAAACACCGATATCGTGTAGTTTCCTTCGGGCAGCACGCCAAGGTCGCGCCATTCCTCCGGCGCGCTCCGTTCTTCCAGGTAGTACGTGTCGATGCGGGGGCTGCCGCCGGTGAGCCAGACATCGCCCATGTATTGCTGTATCTTGGAGCGTCCCGCTACGGAATTGCCGCCGCCGTTGGGCGACAGGTTGCTGCCGGTATCGGTGTGGGTAAAAATAAAGCTGCGGATGGTCGGGGGCGTTTCGCCGGTTGCGCTTGAGTGCGGATCGGCAAGGCCCCAGCTATTGTAGTGGGTGTTAATAATGGGGACGGTGGAAATCGCCGGAAAACCCGGATGCTGGGTGCTGTCCGCGCGATCCCAGATAAAGCGGCCTTTTTCGCCGGTGTCTTTTTCGTAGTATATCGCCGCCGAATTAACCCCCTCGGAATGGGTGGTCTTGATGCGAATCTCAAAGGGGCCCCTCTTGTGCGACGCGAGGCGGTCGACGTATACATAGTCTCCGTCCAATTCGTCCTCGTTCAGGGGCACGTTTTGATAGTGGCCTGCGGTTTCCGGATTTGGCGGGGGAACCCATCCGTTAAAGTTGGTAATGTCTTCGAGCTTCCACAGTTCCAATATGGGGAATTCATCCGGGGCGCGGACGTAGATAATCACAAAGCTGTTTTCAGTCTGCTGTTCGCGCGTAAGAAGGTCCCATTCTTCTTTTGACCACGAATCTTTCGGATATTCAAAGACCGTGCCGGGAATGTCTCGGCTCTGCGCCCTAATCTGGAAGCCGTAGTACCGGTCGTTTACGACGGGTATCGGGTAGGTAAACTGGATGTTGTTTACCCCAAGGTCGGTAAGCGATCCTTTATTGGAAATTAATTCCCAGGGAAGCTGATCCGTAGTGGGAACGCCGTCCCGCTCAACGTTGAAGATCGGTACGCCAAGGTGCGAAGGCCCCTCGTCGTCGTGGTGGTTTAGCTGCCAGAAGCGAATCTGCGGGGGGAACGTCTCGATCTCGGCGCCTTCGTATTCCTTGGTGCCGGCAAGGCGGTTAATTCCCTGGCTGTCGGTGATCATGCCGACCATAAGCCCGTCGGAGTCCATCACGCGGGGAAATGCCGCTTCCGGGAACAGGATGTGGTCATAGTTCAGATTTTTGCTTCCCAACTGGCCTTCCGCTGTGCCTTCGATTACCGGCGGAAGGGCCATGGTTATATGCGGGGGGTCGTTTTTGATGAAGAAGGCTATTTCCTCGGTTTCGACCGGCTTTTTCTGCGCATTTTTGGCAATGTCTTCGTCCCATACGCGGAGCTTGACCTTGAAGTCGCCGTCGTCAAAAACCCTGGTGTCGATAACCAGGCGCCAGTCGGATTTCTGAACGCCCAGGTTCATCGGCAAGTCGTACCAGCCGTCATTACCGTAATAGGGGTTCGGCAGGTCGACTCCGCCTTTGGTCAGAGTCGGGCCGTAGTTGGTGATCCGTATCTGCGCCCCTGCCAGCTTGTAGTCGTCTTCGGCTTCGCCGAAAAATTCCCAATCGCCCCAGATAAAATCGCCGACCACCGGGCTTTCCAGGGTGATAGTCGGAGGCCGGATATCGACGACGCCGCCCAAACCGGCCTTGAAGGGCTGTTCGCAGGCGAGCATCGCCAGCAATACCGAACCGATACCGAAATCACGGATAATTTTTTTGACTGCCATCATGGTAATATTCCTTTTCATCTCTGTACCCCTCCCTTACTTCACGTAATACGCAATCCGGAAATAATCCGGGGCCAGATAGCTCACAGCGCCGCTCCAGAACTTTGTCGGCGGACTTGTACCGGTAAGCGGCCAGTTCCGCGTCGGGAAGCACTCCATTCCGGTACGGGCGTTCTCCACGGAATAATCCGTGGGAACGTGCATGGTTTCCCATCCGGTGATCAATGTCCCGTACATGTCATTCAGGGTCTTGGTAAACGCCGTATTATTGCGGTATGCCATTTTTACCCCGTCTTTTGAGCCGGAGTAGCTTTCGTCGTGATAGGCGATCCACGGATTCCCGTTTACATCTATCGAGATGGTACACCAGCGCCCAACGTCGCCCACGTTGTCCACTACCTGGACGCTGCGGTCGGTAAAGGTAAAGTCAGACGGGTTAATAATGCCGCTTATATAGACCAACTTTTTAATGTTGGCGTTTAATGCTGCGATGTGAACCCGGTTTTGAGAGCCGCCTCCCGGCCGTGTGTCGATCTTCATGCTCACGTACTCGCCCGTACCGAATTGGTATATTCCCCTTGGAACTACTTCATCTATGATCCTCCAGTCGTCTGCCGTAGTAGGCGTCTGCGAATTGCTTATCGCCATCTTGAGCCGCGAGTTGGTCGCGTCGTAGTAGGCGACGACCGGACACCCGTCGCTGGTAACGGCGATGGCGTTGTGGAAACCGGCGTTAATCCGGTTAACCGGCCTTGTATTCCAGTTAACAATACGCTGGAACGGCGCTCCGACATCTGCATAGGAGATGATATACACCCTGCTGTTATTATCGGGGATCGTATACATGAAGTCACCGCTTAGGGTAAAGACATTCGTGTTGTTTGCAACCTGGTTTGTATACAACCCGGTTGTTGCATTGAAATTGGCCGGCAGCAAACCGGTGATGATCCCGTCAAACGGCGCTTTTATTTCTGTGGTTGGAAGCGGAGGAGGATCGGAGGCATTAATTCCGCTTGCGCCAAAGGTATAGATCACCTGGCCTGCCGTTACAAACGAGCCATTGGTAACATGCGTCTGTCTAAGGAAGTTGTATGCCGGAGAAGTAATGGTGTATACGTTTACGTTATTGGCAGTAACGGTGTTAAAGGTTCGGTTTGGCGCCGTTGTTCCGGATACACTGCTTACCGATAACAAACCGGTAATAATTCCATCACGCACCGCCGTAACCTCATGTGTGGGAAAATATTCTGTTGGAGTTTCGCCCGCTACACCGTAGGTATATATCAGATCCCCCTCCCTGACAAACTGGTTATTGGAAACATGTACCTCGCGAAGGATATTTTGCCCGGCTGGGGTTATTGTAAATAAAGTGGTGGCGGGGGCACTTGTAGTGAATGTACGATTCGGCGCGGTTCCGGTTGATGCAAATGTAGCATAATAATTGGAAACAATTCCGCTAATCGGGGCGGTTAATACTAACTCGGAGGCTGTCGTATTGTTTTCTGCCGCAACTCCGATTCTAAACAGCACTTCGCCCTGGTTTACCCAGCGTGTATTCGCAATGTTGGGGTTCCTGTACCGGACATAGTTTGACTGCAGAGTGGGGGTAATACTGAGAAGGTAAGAGGTAGTGCCACTCCTTGTATTTGTAAAAGTACGGCTCCCCGCCGTACCCGTCCATGTAACAACATTGGCATTTACGGCGGAAGTCCAGTTGCGGTTGCCTCCCTGGTTAGCCGTGTTGTTCCAAATTCTGTTAATCGTTCCGTCAAACGGCGCCCGTATATATACGATGTTGGCGGTGTTGATTTCAGCTGCACGCCCAAATTCCATAATAACATCACCCTGTTTAACAACATCGCCAGGATGATAATAAATAGCGCGTGCATAGTTGTTTTGATTTGTGCCGGAAGTGTTAATCGTTTGGTTGCTTCCAATAGCCTGATTTAAAGTGTAATTTTGCTGGCTTGCACTTGCGGGAACGCCCAGGCCGTTATTAAACGACGCAATGGTATAATTAACCGCAGTTCCCGCCGTCGGAATGGCGCTGCCATAGGCCGCCTGAAGCGTTCTTGCCTGAGCGGTACCCGACGTGGTAAGCGCGACATTGTTGTTTGCAAGCTGAAGTGTCGGCGTAACGGTCTGGCCGATGGTGAAGACATTATTGGTTCCGGTTCCTAATTGAGTGGAATAATTTGTACCGGACATGGGAGCATTAAGGTACACAAGTGTAATATAGCCTGATGCATTAGCCACAACTTGAGTCTGATTTGTAGTAGTTCCTTGAGCCCGCTGGCCAAATGTATATATTAAATCACCTTGGTTTACCCACTGGTAATTTTGGACATGCACCTGGCGTAAGTATCTGTAACCTGCAGTACCATTGCTAAAAGTACCGGTAACCGTTGGACGGAATAAAGTCGTATAATCCAGCGTTATGCTTCCGTCCCTTCTGGCGGTAATAATCGTTTCCGACGCCGTATCGGCAGGGTTCCTCGTCGGAGCGCCCAGCCGGTATACCGGCTGTCCCTCCGTTACATATTGCCCGTTGGAAACGTATATCTCCCGGATGAAACGGTTGCCGTCTGCCACATCATTGCCTTTATTCGCTTGATTAAGGGTAGACGATTCCGGAATCAGCTCGCCTTCATTCTGGTCTTCCGCGTCCCATGCGCCGTCCAGATTGATCCACTTTCTGATATCCTCGTTTTTACCCAATGCGGTACTGGCTGTCTCGCCGCTGGCGGATATTGTCCCGGGCGCGCCGCGCGTATTCATGCGGTACTTAATCGAGTGATCCTTGGTGTCGTAGTAGCTAACGTGGATGTATTCATCGGTCCCGGAAACATGGGTAACAATGTGGGGGTTTTCGAACTGGTCGGTGCTGGACGGATCGGTATTTCCGCCGGGCCTGTCTGCTGATGTTGTTACCGGGCTTCTGTTCGAAGCATTATACCACGTCTTTTCGATAAGATAGTGGCGAATTGTATTTCCCGCTATAGTCACATACGGCGAGTTGGAGCTGCCTGTACCATTGCTCAGACCAGACGTTGCACCACCCGGCCCTGCAGCGTATATACCGCCCAGGTGTTCCCATTCCTGACTGGTGGCGCTTCTGCCAATAATACTTGAAACGCCCCACGGACTCGCGCTTGGACTATTGCTTGCGGTGCCGCCGGGGCTGAAGTAAATGTCAGACATGATAATTGGGTCGACAAACTCAAGAACGTTATTGACTGTAGACCTTGGGTTTCCCGCCCAGGAGACGTTGTTGTTGGTGATCATCATCGTACCGTTGTTATAACCGAATTGGCCATAACCACCGCCGCCTTCGTTCGAACTGGACCATAGCGTACCGTCTCTCGGATCAATTGTCATGGCAGGGTTTTCGACAACCCAATTTGGCCTCCTCGTTGGGAACGCGCCCTGGTCGGGTCGAACCGTTGCAGCGGTATCAGGGCGGAAGTCGTTCGACTGCCAGATGTGTACGGCGGTAAAGTCTTCCCAAAGGTCGGAGCCGTCGATGCCCGATCGTTCCGTGTTCCAGGGCTGCACCCAGTGCCGCCCCGTCATTGATTGCTGCAGGACGGTACCGTCGGCGTTCAGCAGGGGCCGCTCGCCAAAGTTCTGGTTGCCAATTCTGGAATTAATCGCATAAATAGCGCTGGTTCCGGTTCCATTCCTGAGCATTACCGTTCCGTCTGTCGTTCCCGATCCTGCTGCGGCGCTCGTTGTCGCCGTAGTGGGTATGGTTAGTATCCGGTAGCGGTGCGGGAGGCTGTTAGCATTCGAGGGGAGGTCGTAGGCGTTCTGCTGGTTGGTAATGGCGGTTGTCGTTACCGCCAATTCTCCCGGCAGAAGGATCGTAACCGTTTGCCCGCTTGTGCCAAGGTTAAAGCCCTGAACCACGACCGCTTCGCCCCTGTTGAAAATATACCTTCCCTGGAGTGAGCGGGTGTTGTGGCGGAACAGATCCTTGTTCCGTACAAAGCCCGTTATGTAGGGCCGCAGGTTCATCGAAATGGAGTTGTACTTGTTCAGCCCGACGGGGAAGCCAGGGTTCTGAATCTCGTAATTTAAGAGGCCAGAGGTAGCATGGGCTGGTCCGGGAGCGGTAACTGACGCGCTTACCTTGGCTGTCGCCGAGGATACGCTGTGCCGGTTATATGCCAATACGCCGACATTGGTTGATCCAACTATTACGCCCGAGGGTATTGCCTCGGTGTCCCAGATGTACGCCCATTCCACGCGGTGGCGGTACAGGTCGATAGAATCGCTGTAGTACACCCGGCCGCTGGCATTGGCATTCGTTGCCGTTCTGAGTAGGCCCGTAGTGGGCGGGATAAAATCGTATGCATCGCCCGGATGGGGTTCTGTGCCGGTGGGATCGCGTTCCAGTATCGTTACCGTCGTTCCGCCGATTACCAGGTCTACCCGCTCTATTTGCTGGTCGTCCTCTACATACCCCCGCAGCACCACCTGGCCGCTGACCGTATCCGTACCGAGGAATCCCACCGGGTTGGCCCAGGGGCTGGTATCGCTGTGCCGCTCCCGGTCTAAAACGCCGCCCATTTGAATGCTGGTAAGGCTGTGCTGGTTTACGGTGTATGCACTTCCATAGCCCGCACCGTTCATCCTTCGTGGCTCTATGTGGCCCAGCCGGACCACGCTGGGGAATTGGTCGTTGTTGTACAGGCCGCCCTTGGTGCGGTTGCTGTTGTTGGGTCCCTCGCCGATAAACATCGGCGAAACAGAGCGCTGTATGGTCTGCCTTCGAGTCTGTCCCTCGGTCATGGGGTTAAGGTCGTACAACTGGGAGAAGGGCCGCGTTACGTCGTTGTTGTTCACCCGGATGCGGATAAGGGCGAAGTCGCAGAAGAGGTCTTCTTCGATGCCGTCAAACACCTTGAGTATGAATAGCGAATGATCCTGCGGCGGGTTGGACGACGTTGCCGGCGGCCATGCATTGGAACCGGCAAAGTCGATGATGCTGTTTCCAAAATTCGTGCCAAAAGCCGCGTTAGCGTAGGAGAATTCTGCGCTGCGGGCTTCTGTAATTTTAGTAGGCGTTGACGGAGGAGTCGGGCCTGAATATGGATATACCGCGTCGGGAAGATTCAGCTCGGGGGGTATTGAACCGGAACCCTTTTCTATCCAGGTATCCGGGGTCGTCGAATCTGGGCCGTAATAGGCGCTGTTCAGTTCCCATGCGGAACCGGTTCCGCTTACCCTGGGGCCGTTAATAGACTTGCCGTCTACGGCAGCCATAAAGGCATAGCCGCGAGACCAGGGGCCTTGTCCTTCTGCGCCCAGACCGCCCCAGTTGACGGTTCCCGGATCGTCAATAATGTAGATTCGTCCCGCTTTAACATTGGCGAGTTGTGCATTTGCCAGCCTTGTCGAGCCGGAGACGTACTCAAAGCGGAACTGCCTGCTCTTTCCCTCCGCTGGCGCATCGGTGGTTTCGATTCGCAGGGCCAGCAAATTATTGCGGGCGTTAAAGTCTATCACCCGGTCCACGTTCAGCGCGGAAGAAGAGATGTAGTCGCTAATTCCCTTGGAAACATCCCATTCAATGTTGGGATATTTGCTATCAGGGTATTGCGCTTCAAATTCATCGCGTATCTGGTCAAGAATAATGCTGCTGAATACCGGTGTGCCATCTGCAAGGATTCCGGTAGTTACGCTCCTGGTAGTAATTGCGCTGAAATCGTGTTTCTCGCTGATGGCGGTGCCCAGCTTTATCCGGTCGATCAACGGGGCGTTGTTCATGATTACCAGCGGTTCCTCGTAGTACCGGGCGTTGCCCGCCTGGTCGAACACCACAAAGTGCATCGTAACGGGGCCGGAAGTAAGGCCGAGCGAGTTAAGCTCAACGTACCAAAGCATACCCGAGCCGCCGACGCTAAAGCCCATCGGCAGGTTATGGCCGTGGTGGTTGGAACCAACCGAGGGATTGTTACGGTCGATGACAATGGCATAATCGCCGCCTGTTGCAAATTGATTTGCAGAATTCAGCTCTCCTGGTATGTAGGGCACCTTTAATTGCTTATTATCCCATGATTGATTAGGAATAACGCTGCCTTTCAAATTGGCTGCCCAGTCGACATCTTCGGAATTAACACTATGGTCACTGGTTAAAAATTCGTCAATTGGAGGGTGGAAAAGAGCATTTCCCTTTGTAATTTCATTCTCGTGCCAGGAAACGTATTCTCTGGTACGGCTGCCGCTCTCGCCTACCAGCCTGGAGAACCACAGCACCACACGCGCAACGCCGGACACCGGCCCGTCGTCGGCGGCTTCGCCGCCTACCGGCACCGAGATGCCGGCGGGCCTCCGGTTAAGGGTGTAGGTCGCAGTCGGCGCATGGTGGTCGATGGGCAGGAAGGACGTGCGCGAAGCGGTGAGCGGCGTCGAGCGGGAAATGTCCGACGCGCTTAGGTAGATCGGGTACTGCACGGAGCCTGGTACCTGGCCTTCCCTTCCGGGAACGTTTTCATCGCCATAGCCCAAAGTGTCCAGATAATCTACCAGTTTTTGCGTGTTAACATCCACGGTAACAACCCAGAGGAAGTAATCGTCTACCATTTCGAGCGCTTCCCCATCAAATGTTCCGCTAGCGTACTGGAAGATTGTACCTCGCTTATTATCCTGCGGTTTTAATGGTACCGATGCTCCGGTATCTTCATCATAAATAAACAAAGCTCCAGGATCAGTTGTCGGTTCCCAAATATAGAAAAAAGCATTGGGGTTGTAATTGGGACCTGAGGGGTTATAAACATAGGCATTTTTAACCAAGGCGCCTGTTTGCGTATAACTCGGATGCGGTTCTGCTTTTACCGCCATGGCAATATCGGGGGAGGTTAGTGGAACTCCTGTAAGGTAATAATCATAAGTGCCTGGACCTGTCTTTTCAAGGTAATCCTTGTCAAGGACATTAATGGACATACCAGGGGTCGATCTAAAGCCGCCGATGCCGCCGTTCATGGAAGGGGACCATTCGGTTTTAGTCCAGCGAACCGCGCCGATACCATTTTCGCCCTTTACTACGATGCGGTACGAGGCGATTCCACGAATGTTCATTTCGTTGATGCTGCCCCAGAACGTGGCATCTTTACTGGCGCCAAGGGAAATGTATTCGTCCTCAAAGATAGGCGCTCCCGCCACTACAAAGGCGGTAACTTCCCTCTTCAGGCTTAATAGGCCCGGTCTGTCCGGATTGGTAGACGACAGCCACTTGTCATTCTCGTTGATCCAGGATTCATTTTCGGTAGTATCCTCGGCGCGCACTTCGATGGTGATCCTGTTTGCGCCAAGATCGCCGCTTTCAAGCTCGCCCTGGGTGTTGATCATCGCCCACCAGCTTGCGACGGAATCGGTGTCGCCGCCACGGTTTGCCATGTACCAGCCGTCGCCGGGGGCGTCGCCTTCGCGATAACTGCCGATTTTATCTTCTGTCTGCGCCCTCTGCCCTGGGTTCAGCGAGCCTGGTTTTGTCCAGTCCGTTTCGTCCCATTCCGGGATAGACAGGTTGGTATAGGGGAATCCGTTATCGTCGAGCACCCTGAACCACACGTTCCTGATACGTTCGTTGTCCCGCGCCTGGCCGGATATGCGGATGCTGCCGTTAAACTGGCGTTCCATTTCGATGGCGTTCATGTCGGGATTGCGTATTACTGATACCACAGGCCGGTCGCCTTCGGGGTAAATCCAGTATGTACATTCTTTTACCAGTTCATTTCCCGCCTCGTCCACTACGAGGATGTAGACCAGTAACTTGCCAACATCCATTCCTTCAGGAATTTTTTCACCGTTGTATAAAAGGCTGGTGGATCCAGTGGTAACACTCCATTGCACATACATATCTATATTTGCGGAATCGGCTGTCAGGAAGTTTCTGGTATTGGGTATACGCAGGTCCCAGGTAAAGGTACCTTCATCCAGCTCCATTAGCGTAATGCCGTTCTGTATAAGGGCGCTTGGCGATCCGGGGCCTTCGTTGTACAGCCAAGTACTGGAGGCATTCGGCGGTGCATAACCGCTGGCTTTGTTTGGCACATAGAAGGCGATTCTGCTAAGCATGCTCGAATTGTCATCGGCGTTGCCCTTGATGTTGACCCTGCCGGTAACGGCATCATCGCCGCCTTCGGGCGTAACGTCAAGTTTTGGCTTTTCGTTATCAAGGATGAACTGCTTGGTGTTGTTGATCGTCGCCTGTCTGCCCGCGCCGTCAAACACGTAGAGCCGCAGCGTAAATGCCCTTGGGCTGGTTGTCGCATCAAGATAAGCTCCTGTTGACGAGCCGCCAACTTTCATTATAGGCCTTACTGTTACCTCTAATGGGTTATCCTTGTCGGCTCCCATGTTGGCAACTAAATCATACTCAAGCATATTTTTGACTTCAGTAATATCCTCACGGCCAAGCCCATCAATCACGATTCCGTTTTCATTCAATATTTCCGCTTCAATCCTTGCGATGGTGTTAATATCGCTCACATATAATTTGAAACCGGTACTGTCAATATATGCATTATTGAAATACTGCTTATTGTCAGTTTCGATATCAAACGTTATTACCGGATCGGCAATGTCAATAAAGAACTGGCGTGAAAGTGATCCAACGAGGGTATTGTCGCCGGTAGTTTTATTATCGCGGGTATCGAGCGGATTGCCGTTGCCAAGCGACCAGTCTTTCGCATACAGGTCTATCTTGTACCTCCCCTCGTGCTTGCTGTTATTGGTAAAGAAGTCTGTTGGATACAGGTTCGACGCGGTTAGCTGTTCCTGGGTAAGGTTCCAGTTTACCGATGTTTGCGCGTTGGTTTGATTATATGCGGGATTCGCCGGGTTGGGGTTGAGCATACTCGGCCATTCGCCTGTAGGCGGTTGGGCCGTCAAGCTCCATTCACCAGTACCGGTGTTGTACCAGAACCAACGATTGTCAGTATAACTCCACTTAGCAATGCTGTACCACAGATCGCGTACTTTGGTATCGTCGCTAACGACGCCGGTTAGCGAAACGTCGCCGGTACCGAAAACCGTGCTTTCTGCACCTGCCACAAGGTTCATATACTCAACAGTGGGAGTTTCGCTATCAAGGTAGAAATTCCATGTTACCGGGGAAATTCTGCGGCTTGCTTTGTCCGTAGCCGTAACGCTGACAAAGTGGCGGCGGCTGTTATTGTAGTCAGGCCCTGGCCCGCGCAAAGCTGTCACATCGGAGGCAAGAATTTTAAGCACCCATGTATATTGGGGCCCTTCTCCATTGGGATGATCGTCGGTGATAGGTCCTGTTCCTTTTACCGTTAAGCGATAATTACCATCAGAATCTGGATTGCCTCCATTAGCGGCAGTATCATGATTTCCCGACTCATCTTTATTAAGGTCATATTTAGCGGTTCTTGTGTAACCGGCCGCGCCTTCCTGCGAGATGGTTATGCTTACGTCGCGAAGGTTATGCTCATAGATTGAGCCTCTCAATTCAAAAGCAGAAATGCCAATTAGGGGGGCTGCGTACACAGAACTGAATACACGCTCGGTTTCTGTGGGCAGCTCTGCCCATGTTGTCGGCGCGGGGTTAGCTTCAAAGTGCTGGGGCGCGGTCTCCGCTGTATGGATCACCCCTTCAAACCCAAAGTGAGGGGCCGCCCTGTCGAGCAGGAATTCCAGGCCGTACAGTTCGGACCAGTTCCCCGCCCTGTCCTCCATTTTAATGTCCAGATAATTCAGGCCGTCGATAAGTCCGGCAATATCGCCGATGTTGATAACCCAGTTGGCGGCAGAAGGCCGTTGGGTGCCAACGACGCCTTCAATTGCTTTTGGCGTCCAGTTGGGATCATCCCTGCCATTGCTTTTAGTTCCAGACCGTATGCGGTAATAGAAATTTGTGGTTTGGGGTTCACCGGCTGCGTTCATAATCCGCACGGGGGACAGTTCGTCCTGGAACCTTCCCCGGATTACCGGCTTATCGTAATCGCCATTATCGAAAACAACGCTCAGGTTTGCCGTGTTCGTGCGGTCATTATCCAAAGCGGTAATAACATTGACCGGAGTTAGGAAGGCGTACTCGGACGGCCAGTCTCTGATGGTATTTTGCCACGCGGTGGTCCAGCCGGGGAGAGTGCCGTCGCCGTCTTTCCAGTAGTATGCCGTGTTTCCGTCAGGCAAGGCAGTTCCATAGGGCCAGTCGGAAGGCCAGGTTTGCCCCTGCGTTGCGCCGCTTGCGCTGCCGTTGGGGAAGGCTGCGACAGCAGGACTGGGAGCATGGCGTATCGCTCTGGTTATGTTTGTAGGAATGATCTGGGGCCCTTCGGTGTCCTTGGAGAACGACCATACGATGCTTACGGGGTTTCCGGCGGTGTCGTAGGCTTCCAGCGTAACGCTCTGCGTTCCCTGGGGTGTCAGCGGGGAATCGAACGCGGCAAGGTATGCCCTGAATTCCGCTTTTTTATCATCGGGGGGCCATGCCTGAACCGTGCCGGTTGTGGGCCTGCCGCTTAACAGCTCCAGCGGCTGCTGGGTGCCGTAGGTTATGCTTAGGAATTCCAGGTTTGCCTCATCCACCGTTCCGTTTAATTCGGCGATAAGATCGTTGAGCGTCCGGTAGGTGGGGCGCGTAGAACGGTAATTGGGGTGCTGGTTTTTATCGTTGTTGGGAGTGGGATCATAGTGGTTAAAGCTGATTATCGGCGGCGAAATGTCCAGGGTGAATGTGTACCACCCTGACCCTTCCGGGCTTACATGGGGGTATATTCTGAAAACCTCGCCGATATAGCCGGGGTCATTTTCCGTGTCGCCGTCGGGGTTTTTGCCAAAGTGGGTCTGCACTGCGGGAGGCGGCGGCGGGCCGTCCGGCTCGTCGGTAATTTTAAGCTGGTAGCGTTTTTCGCCGTCAAACGAAAAGTAGCCGCCAAAACGGGAATCGCTCACGCCGCCGTGGGCATCAAAGTCGAAGCGGAAATTTAACACCCCCGCCGGATCGATGGAGCCGGGAACGGGTATCCAGCCCGCTTCAAGGTCGGAGGAGAATGCCCAAACGCCCCCATTATTCTCGGGGAAGCGTATCTGCACATAGCGGTTTTCCGCAGCGCCCGCTGTCGCGCTGACTTTGCCGGGATCAAAAAGGTCGTCGTCTTCGGCTTCTCCGCTAATCGCCAGGCCGACTACGCCCCTAACGCTTTCGCCTGTGGTGCCGTTCGGCGGGAACAATGTGCGGGCGAAGAACGTGGGATAGTCCGAATCCTGGTCGACGGTGAACGACAGCGCTGCCGGCGTGTTGCGGTTGCCCGCCTTGTCTTCGGCAATCACATAGAGGGCGTAGGTATCTTCGTCTTTCAGGAAGGTGGAATTGAAGATCGCCTGGAACCGCCCACCGGGCAGGGCGTCGTCAAAGGTGAACCATCCGCCCGCTCCGTCTTCTCCGGTGTCGAAATCGTCGTCCCAGGCGGGTACCGGGTTGGGGTTCGCCGGGGTAACATGGCGTACCCACCACTTAACGCCGGCATGGTTATCGTCAAATTCCGCCAGGCCGTTTTCATCCGAAGCGGTAACGATAAAGGGGACTTTGCCGTTTACGACATTGTCGCTGCGGTTGTTGTTGAATTCCACAATGGTAACTTCCGGGGGCTTAGTATCAACCTGCACCGAACGTTCCAGGATGTAGGCATTGCCGATGCTGTCGTATGCCTCCAGGCTGTAGCGCCTCCGGTCGGAAGCAAATCCGGCTACGGGGCGGCTAAAGTCGACGCCGGACCCGTTCCAGTCGTACGCCCATTCGTAGACAAAGAAACCATCGCTGTCCGGCTGTGCGCCGGCAACAGGCTCAAGGACCAGTTCCACCTGGGGGCTGGCCCTCTCGTTTGTCGTAGTGCTTATTATGTCGGGGGTAAAGGAAATCCACAGCTTCTGTACGCCGAGGCGGCTTTTTACCGTGCCCTCGATTGGTTCCAATTTGGCATTCTGCAGCGAAGTGTCTGCCGGGCTTATGGCATCTTCGTCGAATTCCGGCGGATTACGATACACGGCGAAGAAGAAGTCCGTTGTTTCGGTGGCAACCGCCTGGGGAATGTCGCCAGGACGAGTGCCGCCCGGACGGTCTTCTATTGCTACTTTGGCTTTAACGTCGTCGGTAATTTTAACCGTTAGCTGATAAAAGCCGTCGTTAAGCCTCGCACGGGGATCTTCAGAATCGAGTTCTGCGGGATCGTCAATGTCGAGGAACGCCGCAGCCATTATTCGCTGGTCGAGGATTCCCGACCATTCCATGCTGCTGTTATTTTCGTTCGGGTTGCCGTTGGGCAGCGCTGCGGCAAGCTGGTTTGCGGTCAGCGTCCTATCTATGTGGGGTACAATGTTCAGATCGGTAATGGTAATTAAGATGCCGGATCGATCCCGCACGATGCCGTCGTCGTCGGCAAAATTAAGGGCGATTCCCTGGCCCATTTCCAGGATGTTGCTCCGGGGGCGGCCTTCGGTGCTCCAGTTGCCCGACCAGTTGTTCCTGTCGGTATCAACATCGACATAAAGGCCTTCGGGGCCGTTTATCTTGTGATCGCCGGAATTGAATTCGGAAAGCGGCTCGCCCATGTCGGGCATATCGGCATCGTCGTCTATGTAAATTTTCTGTAAAATATAGCCAAGGTTGTACACGCTGTCCTGTGCGATGATGTACAGCCACAGTTCCTTTTTGTTCCAGATGTTGTTCCCGTCGCCGTCCTGGTAGCGGGTGTTGAATTTGAAGTTATGCATCATGTCTTCGCGGCCAACGCCCGGCGCCTGGCTCCTCGGAGTCCTTACCCAGCCGGATTTGTAGTCGTCGGCAATCTTTTCGAAGAATTCCAGCCCTGCTTTTGTCGGCTCTGCCCGGTAATCGTTCAGAAAACTCAACGTGGAACCGGCTGTATCGGGGTCTTTGTCTTCGATGATCCACTTAACCTTGGGGTATCCATTCGGTTCGAGGACCAAAGGCGCCACATCGTCGTCTTCATACTGGTTAAAAACCATGATGCCCGAATCGTCAACGCGGCTAATCGTTACCTGGATGTTGCTGTTAACGGTGTAAGGATCGTCGTTGCGCGCGTCGTCCTGGGTGGTGTTATAGGTAACGGTTGCAGGGGCGGAAGTTGATCCCTTTACGCCCAATATCCGCACCGTGGGGCCTTCGCCGTCCATGTACACCACATAGCGCTGCGGCGGCTGGTTAAACGCGCCGGTATATGAATAGGCGGTAACTTCCAGAATGTACGGCTCGGAACTCGAGGTAAAAATCGGCTTGTTGTAGCCGGGGTTAATGGGATCGTGTTCCAAAAGATCGCCCCATGCGGTAAAGGTAAAGAGCTTGCCTTCGCCCATGCTGGAGGGGTTTTTGTACCTGCCCCGGTAGCCGCCCTTTGCCCGCTCGTTGTCGTCGGCATCGTTAAGGTACCCAAAGCCGCCGTCTGCGTCCCTGTCGTCCCACTTTAAAAATCCCCTGCGGCCGGAACTTTCGTGGACGTACTCCAAAATAGCGAAGTCGATAAAGTCGGAATGCCTCGCCAGAATCTGGAGGCGGAAATCCTCTATGCCGTCTTTGCCGATGGCGATCTTCCTGGAGGTCGGCTCTTCCTCCCTGATGTAGTGGTTGGGCCTGGTATTGAGGATTTCAATGCCTTCCTGCTGTTCACGCTCCCGTACATCATCGTTGTCTATCCTGATGACGGGAAGCTCTTCCGCACTGATCAGCAGCATCAGAATCGAGGGGCCGTCGGGATCGAAGGGGTCTTCTTCGTGGGTCACAGGGTCGATGGCCGGCGGATAGTAGCCGAAAATCTCAAATTCGCCGTCTTCCTCAATCGGCGCCCTGGGGAACAGGGTGCCTTCGTCGGAGTAGGAATCGGAGGTCTTTATTTTGAAGCTGAACTGCCTTCCCGATTCCAGCGGCTGATGCTCGCCAATGGCATTGGTTTCGTATCTGATCTGCCGCGTGGCAGGGTCGATTTTGAATTCGTCCAGCTTGAAGATAAACTGGGCGACCCGCACTATCGGCATTTGGGTCCGGTCGGCATAGGAACCCTGCCCTTCGCTTCCGCCGATGGGCGTACCGATCGGGTTGTCGATGCCCTGGAGGAACAGGCTCGCCCAGCCCCAATTTACGTCGTCGTCGTCCGGCTCGCCGGCCAGGTAATCCATCGTCGGCCATATCTTAATCATGGGGTAGCCGGGTTTCAGGCCCTTGCGGTCGGTGATCTGGCCGCGGACTTCGGTACCGGTTATCAGCCTTGGGGGGTTGCTTTCGGTATTGAGGTTGGGGGCGGTAATTCTTATGTCGGAAATGCGGTTCTTTACTATATATACGAGTTCAATTGAGGGGGTGTTCAGGTTGGGATCGTGGGCGCGGAACTGGATCTTTAAGAGGCCGTCTTCCAGGCCTTCCTGCCCGCCCGGAAGCACGATTCCGAGGGTATCCAGGTCGAAGTGCCAGCTTTTTTCTTTTATGTTTTCGGATGGTTCAAATATGACATTTTCGCGGGTCCAGTCCATCAGAGGCTTGTCCTCTTCTCCCTGGGCCATGTTGTGTATTTTGACTTCTACGCTTACCAGTTCCCGATAGGCGCTGGCGGTTCCCTGGAACCTGACCGTCCCCTTGAGGAATGCGCCAGGGACCGGCGAATCTACCGAAATGACAGGGGGCATAATGTCGACCTTTTCCCCCATATCCGGTTTGAACGGGTTTTCGCACGACAGGAAAACTCCCAGTATGACAAAAACCGCTGATAAGCTGAAAAATGCTTTCTTTGTAAACCTAAACATACCTATCCCCCATATCTATATACTAATCCAAGCATAATATATCACATAATCCTGCCAAATACCAGCCATTATACATAATTTCATAATTTCCTACCAAGCGGCAAAACGGGCCGTCTTGCAACTTGCGGGCGGGAAATCTACAATTACAGGGATGGCCGAAGAACGTTATGCCCGGACAATCGGGACTTTGACGGCGGAAGAAATGGGTACTCTGAGCCAAAAGCGGGTGTTTGTCGCCGGCTGCGGCGGCCTTGGCGGGTATGCCGTGGAAATGCTGTCCAGGGCCGGCGTGCTGCATATCAGCGTCGCCGACGGGGACGTTTTTTCGCGCAGCAACCTGAACAGGCAGCTTTTATGCACCGAAGCGACCATCGGCGCTTCCAAGGCAGCATGCGCCGCCGTGCGGGCCGGGGAAATCAATCCGGCGGTACAAGTCCGCGTGCATCCGGCATACATTAATGAAGAAAACGCCGAAGGACTGCTGCGCGATCACGACGCGGTAATCGACGCCCTGGACAACGTGCCGTCGCGGCTGCTGCTGGAACGATGCGCCGAAACGCTGGACATACCGCTTATCCACGGGGCGGTGCGCGAATGGTTCGCCCAAATCGCCGTTATCATGCCCGGCGACCGCATACTGGCAAAATTGTACGGCGAAGCTGCCGCCGCGACCCCGTCCGTCCCGCCCTTTACCCCTGCCCTATGCGCCGCCCTCCAGGTTTCAGAAACCATCAAGCTCTTATGCGGCAGGGACTCCCCGGCAAAGAGAAGGCTGCTCATCTTCGACCTACTTGATTACAGCGTAAATAATATTATGTGAAAAACATTTACACGCAAAGGCGCAGAGATATTATTGGAAAATACATCACGCAGAGGCGCAGAGGCGCAAAGCACGCAGAGGGGAAGAGGAGGTTTAATGTATCGTAGTTCGAACAACGATCGTACTTCCGAAATATA
>WRJO01000010.1 GCA_009778545.1 Treponema sp.
AAGGGCGGGGAATTACACCCCAAGAGATTAAAAAAGAGAACAAGAATGAAACGGCAGCGACACCAGGTACGAAAAAGCCAGACACAAAAAGACCTCACTTCAGCGGCCCCCGGTACTGAATCAGGCCAAGCCGATCCAGCCGTTTTCGGTGCACGGCAAGCCGCCTGGAAAAATCGTCAAAATCCTTGTCATCCCTTGGGGTCCACAGGGCTTCCGAGAGGGCGCAGAGCCGGGGGAAGATCATGTACTCGGCGATTCTTGCTGCGGGGATTAGCTCGGACCACATGTTGCCCTGCCCTCCCAGAATGAGGGAAGCCGCTTCCTCGCTCATTTCCGGCGTTACCGGGTCCATGGAATATGACGTGTACACCGAAATTGGCCCTGCGTACATCTGTCCCGGCTCTTCCGGTTCGTCGGCGTGTTTGTAGTCAAGATAGCAGCCGCCTGTGTTAGGCGCCATAATAACGCGGTGCCCCAGGCTGCTTGCCCGTATTCCGCCCTTGCTGCCCCGCCATGACATAACCACCGCCTCTTTGGGAAGCCTGAACTGCTCCGAATCCTCCAGCACCTCGTCCCAGCCGATAGCGGTCTTGCCCCGTTCCGCCAGCATCCGCACGAGCCGCTGGATTATCCAGCTTTGCAGTTCGCCGGGTTTTTTGAGGCCAAGCTCGGCAAGCCTTTTTTGGCATTTGGGGCAGGCCTCCCAGCGGACAAACGGCACCTCGTCCCCGCCGATATGCACGAATGACGAGGGGAAAAGACGCGCCAGGGTATCAAAGACCTTTGCGGCCAGATCGAAAATCCGGTCGTTTCCCGCGCAGAGCACGTCATCGAAAATGCCGAAGCGCTCCTCCACCTCGTAAGGCCCGCCGGTACAGCCCAGGTCGGGGTATGAGGCAAGAATCGCACTGGCATGACCGGGGAGATCGACCTCCGGCACGACCTCGATATGGCGGCAGGCGGCGTAATGTACCAGTTCGCGGATTTCTTCCTCGCTGTAAAACAAGCTTTTGCTGGGTGTCGACCTCATCCTGCGATCCTTCTTGAGGGAGCCGACTTCCGTAAGCAGGGGGTATTCCCCCACCGGAAGCCGCCACCCCTGATCATCGGTCAGGTGCCAGTGGAAACGGTTGATGTGGTGCAGGGAGAGAACGTCAAGGAGACGCTTGATGAAGGGAATCGAGTAAAAATGCCGGGAAGAGTCCAGCATGAATCCCCGCCACGGAAAACGGGGATAATCGGTGATCTCCGCGCAGGGCAGAGTAAGTGCTCCGTCCCGAAAATGCGAAAGGACAAGCTGGCGCAGCGTCTGAAGCCCCTGATAGATACCGGCTCCCGTTGCGGCCCCAACTGTTATGCTTTCCCCGGTTATGCAAAGCCGGTACGATTCGTCCGCGTCGGGGAAGGCCGGTTTTGTCGAAGCCCGGCTGCTGTTACCGTCCTGGGCTGCCTCTTTCCGGCAGAGGATCGCTTTTCCCGCTTCCCCTCCAGCGTTGGCACGGCCCATCCTCTCCATGTCCTGGCGCAGCTGCCCGGCGGCTGTTTCGATTTCCCCGCGAAAAGCATCGTCTCCTTTCAGAGGCGGCAAACCCGTTGACCGGAAAAAACCTTCCCCATAGCGGACAGACACGGGCCGGGGGATGATGGACAATTGTGTTTCTTTCATAATTGCTTCTTAAAAATTTAATCGCCAAGCTGCGAAAGCGGGATGGGGCCGGGGCTGTCGTTTTGCGCCTCGACGCTGGCCAGCTCCTCGAGCAGCTCTTTGCCCCGACGGGACAGCTTTTCCGGCACACGGACAATCAGCTTGATATAGAGGTCGCCCCGGCGGTTCCCCGAGGGAACACCTTCGTCGCGGATTCGGAGCATCTTGCCGTTTTGGGTTCCGGCGGGCACCTTCACCTTTATTGTCTTATTGTCAAGCGTGCTTACATAGATTTCCGCACCAAGGCTTGCCTGAGTGATCGAGATTGGAACCGCGCAGTATAGGTCCAAATTCTGCCTCTCAAAATACTCGTGCGGTTTTATCCGTATCACCACGTACAGGTCGCCCGGAGGGCCGCCGTTGGGGCCGGCGTCACCCTGCCTGGGAATGACCACGCGCTTGCCGTTTTCAGTGCCGGAGGGAATAGTCACCATTATCTTCTGACGCTTTTTCTGTGTGCCGGATCCGCCGCACTCCATGCATGGCTTCTCAATAATATATCCTTCGCCCCTACAGGTATGGCAAGTTGTGGCTACCGAGAAAAAGCCTTGGCTGAGGCGTACCTGGCCGGATCCCTGGCAGGTGGGGCAGGTTTTTCTGCCAGCGCCGCTTGCCGCCCCGGAGCCTTTGCAGCCGGGGCAGGATTCACTGTGAGAAAACTGGATTTCAACCTTCGTACCGAAAACCGCATCTTTGAAGGGTATTTCGATGTCGTAACGGAGATTTGCCCCCTGCCGGACACCCCCCTGGCCGCCTCTGCGGAAACCGCCACCAAAGCCAAAGATGCTTTCAAAAATGCTGCCGAAGTCGCTGCCGCCGAAAATGTCTTCAAAACCCCGGAAATTGCTCCAGTCGTGGGTCTGACCGCCGCCCATGCTGTCAACGCCCGCAAAGCCAAACTGGTCGTAGGCGGCTTTTTTCTTGTCGTCGGCAAGCACCTCGTAGGCTTCGGTGGCTTCCTTGAACTTTTCCTCAGCTTCCTTGTTGCCGGGATTTTTATCGGGGTGATTCTGTATGGCAAGTTTGCGGTATGCCTTTTTTATGTCGTCTTTTGAGGCAGATTTGTCTACTCCGAGAACTTCATAATAGTCGCGTTTTGCCATTACATATCCTTACCCAAAAGCGGGAAAACACCCGTAAATTATTTTTCTCAGAAATGTATGCTAGAACAATCATTTCGGGGCCCGTCGGAGGCCAAGTGCACTCGTGCTGATCGCACGGCACACTTGCCTCCGACACCCCCGTTACATTATCGGGCATACATTTCTGAGCATCTATTCGATGGGGGTATTTCCACGCTCGCTAACAAGTATATGGCAAAACACCTCTGCGGGGGAAGGGGCCCGTCGTCGCCAACTTGTTGGCGCGGCCAACGCACCGTGCGGGGCACGGTACGCGCGAACTTTAGTTCGATGCCTCCGACACCCCCATTACATTATCCGGCATACATTTCTGAGCATCTGTTCGCTGGGGGTGTTTTCTCACTTATACCAGTATATGGTAAAACACCTCTGTGAGGGAAGTTATCGGGTACTTCCCATATTAAACAGATGACAGTCACCATATTTCGCTGGCTCCCCCGTGAGGGGACATTTTCCGGCTCTCTCCCTATGGCGGTTTACGACGTTTCGCCGTAGGCGAAATGTAGGTGCGGGCGTGAGACCGCACCGTAAACCGCTGCGTTAAACGCCGTTTTAATGGCGGTTAACGTGGTTGTAGACGACGTGTGAGTTTGCTTCCGCAAACTCACTTGTCGTCTACAACTTCGTAGTCTGCGTCTTCGGCGCTTTTGGTGTTATCGTCTCCGCCGCTACCTTGGCCGGCGCCGCCCATGTTGGGGTTGAAGCCTCCGGCGCCCATGTCCGGGCCGGGGCCTTGTGCGCCTGCCGCGCCGGAGGCTGCTTGCGCCTTGTAAATTTCTTCGGCGATTTTGTACGAGGCCTGTTTCAAAGCCTCGGTCTTGTCCTTGATCGCCTGGATTTCGCCGCCTTCAAGGGCTTTGCGGAGATCGGCTATGGCTTCCTCGGCTTTTGCCTTGTCTTCCGCGCTGACCTTGTCGCCCAGATCCTTGATGTTCTTCTCGGTGCTGTAGATCATCGAGTCCGCCTCGTTGCGGACCTCAGCCCTCTCCCGCTCCTTCTTGTCTTCCTCGGCGTGGAGTTCCGCCTCTTTTACCATGCGCTCAATTTCACTGTCGCTGATGCCGCTGGAACTTTCAATCCGTATCTTCTGTTCCTTGCCCGTGCCAAGGTCTTTCGCGCTGACGTGGACAATGCCGTTCGCGTCAATGTCGAAGGCGACCTCGATCTGCGGAACGCCTCGGGGCGCGGGCGGAATGCCCACCAGATCGAAGCGGCCAAGCACGCGGTTCTGGGTTGCCATCTCGCGCTCGCCCTGCAATACCTGGATGGAAACCGCAGTCTGCCCGTCGGCGGCGGTGGAGAATATCTGGCTCTTTTTGGTGGGGATGGTGGTGTTGCGGGTGATAAGCCGCGTCATCACGCCGCCCAGGGTTTCAATGCCCAGCGAGAGGGGGGTTACGTCCAGCAGCAGCACGTCTTTTACGTCGCCGCCGAGAATGCCGCCCTGAATCGCCGCGCCAACGGCGACCGCTTCGTCGGGGTTCACGCCCTTGTTCGGTTCTTTTTTGAACAGGTCCTTGACGATCTGCTGCACCGCCGGAATGCGGGTGGAGCCGCCGACAAGGATTACTTCGTCGATCTGATCGGCGTTCAGGCCGGCGTCTTTCAGCGCCTTGACGCAGGGCTCCTTCGACCGTTCAAGAAGATCGCCGACCATCTGTTCGAACCTCGCCCGGGTGAGCGATTTTTGCAGATGCTTGGGGCCGCTCTGATCGGCGGTGACAAAGGGCAGGTTGATCTCGGTGGTCTGCATGGCGGACAATTCGATCTTCGCCTTTTCCGACGCTTCGCGCAAACGCTGCAGGGCCATCCTGTCCTGCCCCAGGTCGATGCCCGTATCGTTCTTAAATTCGCTGATAAGCCATTCCAGAATTTTAAGGTCGAAATCGTCGCCGCCCAGGTGGGTATCCCCGTTGGTGGACTTTACCTCGAAAACGCCGTCGCCCAGTTCCAGGATGGAAATGTCGAAAGTGCCGCCGCCCAGGTCGTACACGGCGATGGTCTTTTCTTTTTTCTGATCCTTGTTAAAGCCGAAAGCAAGGGAGGCGGCGGTCGGCTCGTTGATGATCCGCTTTACCTCAAGGCCGGCGATCTTGCCCGCGTCCTTGGTCGCCTGCCGCTGGGCGTCGTTGAAGTACGCCGGCACGGTAATTACCGCTTCGGTGACCGTTTCGCCCAGATAGTCCTCGGCGGTCTGCTTCATCTTCTGCAAAACAAAGGCGGAAATTTCCTGCGGGGAATATTTCTTTCCGAGAATGTCCACCCGCACGTCGTCGCCCTGCTCTACCACGTGGTAGGGTACCCGCCTCATCTCGTTGGAAACTTCCGAGTAGCGGCGTCCCACAAAACGTTTGATTGAGTAGACGGTATTTTCCGGGTTCGTAATCATCTGGTTTTTTGCCGGCTGGCCGGTTATACGGTCGCCTTTGCTGGTAAAGCCGACAATGGAGGGGGTAGTTCTGCCTCCCTCCGAATTCTGAATGACTACCGGCTCGCCGCCTTCCAGAACGGCCACGCAGGAATTGGTGGTTCCCAGGTCAATTCCAATAATCTTTCCCATTTTTTGTTCTCCTTCTCTCTTCTGTTCTTTATATACGTAAATATACCGAATTAGTAGGGACTGGGGAATGGGGATCGGGGACTAGGGGTTATTGTACGTTGTCGTTGCATGAAAAAACACGCCATGTTTTCGAACGAAAACTCCCCAGTCCCTGATCCCCAGTCCCTAGTCCCTCTCTTCCGGCATTAAAACCTTTACTTTCGCGGCGCGGATTACGCGGTCTTTCAGCATGTAGCCTTTGACAAAATCCTCCACAACGACCGGCTCCTCGATTTCGCCCGATTTTTCCATCATCATCGCCTCGTGGATGTTGGGATCGAACAGCTCTCCGGCGGAATTGAAACGCTTAAGCCCCCACTTGGCCTCAAGCTGGCTTACCAGGCGCTTCTCGATCATGGTGATGCCGTCGAGCATGGCCTTGCCTGTCGGCAGTTCTGCCAGCTCCTGCGAAGCCTCCGCCGACTGTATCGCCCGCTCAAAATCGTCAATCACGGGGATGATGTCCAAAAGCAGGCTCTGGTTGGCGTATTCGATGGCGTTCTGCTTCTCCTGGTTCATCCTTTTGCGGAAATTTTCAAATTCAGCGGCTTTTCGCAGGAGCTGGTCGCGGGATTCGGCAAGCTGTTCGGCCAATTCCGCCGTTTTTGCCTCCAGGGCAGCGGTTGAATCGTCAAAATCCGCTTCGTCCGGCTGATCGCCTTCTTCGTTCACGGCATTTTCGGCGGATTCGATCCATTCGACGAGGGTTTCGTCGTCTGAATCCCCGTTTTCGGATGGGTTCTGCGCCCCTATTTGGGCATCATCTGTCGGCGAATCTATTGTCGCTCCCTCTTTGCGGGCAGTTTCTTCCATTTCGCCGTCGTTTTTTGAATCAGTGTGCTGCATGGGTATTTACTTCCATTCAAAAGTACTACATTATCCGGCGCGGGTCAATATGCCGTTTAGGCCTCTAGCCATGTTCAATTTCTGGTTCTATCATTTAAATACTAGGGCAACAAGGAGGAGAATAAGATGAAGAAATTTTTTTGCTTCGCGGCGGCGCTGTTCCTGGCGGGAATGGCGATTTCATGCAAAAAGGCGGATAGCACAAGTGTAATCATTTACACGAGCACTGAGGATTTCCGCACCGAGCACATGCAGGAACTGCTCAAGGAACAATTCCCCAACTACGACATTACCCTGCAGGTGCTGTCCACCGGAAACCACGCGGCGAAACTCAAGGCGGAAGGGACGCAAACCGAGGCGGACATCATTCTGAATCTGGAAACCGGCTATCTGGAAGGCCTGCAGGATATTATGGCGGACCTTTCTGGATACAACATATCCGAATTTCTGCCGGAGATGATTCCTGCATCCAAACGTTTCCTGCCCTGGGACAAATCTTCCGGGGCCATTGTGATCAACCAATCCAAACTGGAAATGCTGGGGCTTCCAATCCCCTATTCCTACCAGGATCTGCTGAGTCCCGTATATAAAGGACTCATCTCCATGCCGAATCCCAAAACATCCGGCACGGGCTATATGTTTCTGGTCAGCCTGATCAACGCCTGGGGCGAGGACGCGGCTTTTGAATACTTTGATCGCCTTGCGGAAAATATTCTGCAATTCACCACTTCCGGCTCCGGCCCGGTAAATGCGCTGATCCAGGGCGAAGTTGCCATCGGCCTGGGCATGACCCTGACCGCCGTCAACGCCATCAACACCCGAGGCGTTCCGCTGGAACTGCTGTACTTCGCCGAGGGAGCGCCGAGCATTACCACCAGCTTTGGAATCATCAAGGGGAAGGAAACCAGACCGGTAGTGAAAGAAGTTTTTGAATTTGCCATGACAAAGCTGGTAAAGGACGACAAGGAACTGTACTGCCCGGAGCCGGTCATGGTGAACCAGATCAATACCATCGCCAACTATCCCAGGGACATCTCCTATGCCAACATGGACGGCGTGTACGATCTGCCCCTGAAAGAACGGCTTCTGGAAAAGTGGAGATATTGAGGGAATCAACGAATGACACGAATGAACGCGAATAAACCAAGGATTAGCCTTCGTTGAGAAATATCCAAAAAATCAGGAGGGCGAGGGTATTGGTCAAGCTGGAAATTCAGAATCTTACCCATGTCTATAACCGGCAGGAGGTGCTTCACGATCTGAACTTTGCCGTAAACGACGGGGAGTTTCTCTCGATTCTGGGCCCTTCCGGCTGCGGCAAAACGACGATTCTGCGGATTCTGATCGGCCTCTTGCCGCCAACGTCGGGGCGGATCATCAAAGACGGCATCGACATTACCGGCCTGCCTGCGTCAAAGCGCAACATGGGAATCGTCTTTCAGAACTACGCCCTGTTTCAGAATATGAGCGTGCTTGGCAATGTGCAATACGCGCTGAAATTCAACAGGGAGCTGAAGGACCGTTCGCGGGAAATCGCGGAAAACATTATTGGACATGTGGGCTTAAGCGAACACATCGGCAAAAAGCCCTGGAAGCTTTCCGGCGGCCAGCAGCAGCGGGTCGCCATCGCCCGGACGCTGGCCTGCAACCCGGAAATCATTCTCTTTGACGAGCCGATGTCCGCGCTGGATGCGGCGACGCGGCTGTCGCTGCGCAGCGAGATAAAACGCATACAGAAGCAGTTTCGTACCACCATGATCTACATAACCCACGACCAGGAAGAGGCATTTGCCCTTTCCGACCGCATCATGGTGATGGATCACGGAATGATTCAGCAATTGGACTCGCCCGATGCGATTATTGCCAATCCTGCCAATGACTATATCCGTGAATTTGTTATCGAAAACCTCCGCATAAAAATCGATTCGCTGGCCAGATACATCCGGCCGGGGGCGGTGCCGCAATGAGCGCTGCGGCAGGAGTTATTCGGCATTATTCAGACAGCCGATCGTACCTGATAAAGCTGATCCTGGGAATATTTCTCTTTATTGCCATAATTCTCCCGTTGGGAACAATGCTCCTGAACATGACCGTTTCGGACATTTCCGCCGTTTTGCGAATGCCGAGGTTCAGGGAATCGCTTTTCAATTCATTCTGCGCTGCAGCGGCGGCCACGGTCATTTCCATCGTTCTTGCGTGGGGCTTTGCCCTCTCTGTTTTCCGTTCCAATCTGCGCTTCCGGGAAATGTTTTCGGTTTTTGTCACCCTGCCCATGCTCATCCCGTCCATTTCCCACGGCATGGGACTCGTGCTGCTATTGGGGGCGAATGGAATAATTACCCGTATCTTCGGTTTGTCCGGCACGGTATATGGCTTTCACGGCATTGTATTGGGATCGATTTTTTATGCGTTTCCCGTGGCGTTCCTCATGCTTGCGGACATCCTAAAATACGAGGACGGTTCTCCGTACGAGGCCGCCGAAGTGCTGGGGATTCCCCGGAAGAACCAGTTCTTTTCAATTACTTTTCCCTATCTGCGAAAACCCCTCATCTCGGTGGTTTTTGCGGTGTTTACCCTGATCTTTACCGATTACGGCGTTCCTCTGATGGTCGGCGGAAGGTTCATAACCCTGCCGGTGCTGATGTACCAGGAGGTAATAGGCCTTTTGAATTTCAGCCGGGGCAGCGTGATCGGATCGTTCCTCCTTATTCCGGCAGTTGTCGCATTTTTGTTTGATGTCCTTAACCGCGACCGGGCGAATCAGGGGTTTGTCACTCATGAAAGGGTTAGAACGGAGAACAGGCTGCGGGATGCTGCCGCAGGTGGTTATGTGCTATTGACATGCTTCATCACCGCCCTGCCGGTAGCGGTTTTTGCCCTCCTAACTTTTATCAACAGCTATCCGGTGGACATGACCCTGTCGTTCCGCAACGCCGCAAGAACGATGAACATGGGCGCGGGGCGCTACTTCGCCAATTCGATTATCATCGCCGTCTGGGTTTCGGTTTTGGGAACGATCGTTTCATGGTTCACCGCTTATTTTACCGCCCGAATACCGGGCAAGTCTTCGCGGGTACTGCACCTTATTTCAATTACATCGCTGGCAATTCCGGGACTGGTTCTGGGGCTTTCCTACGTGCTTTTTTTCAAAGGATCATTCATCTACGGCAGCCTTGCCATGCTGATCCTCGTTAACACGATTCACTTTATGGCCTCTCCCTATCTTATGGCGTATAACTCTCTGGGAAAACTCAATATCAACCTTGAAGACGTAGGCCGCACGCTGGGCGTTGGCCGCTTCCGCATTATCCGCGACGTGCTGATCCCCCAGACCAGATTGACCATTCTGGAAATGCTCTCCTACTTTTTTGTCAATTCCATGATGACCATTTCCGCAGTATCTTTTTTAAGCACCGTGCGGAACCGGCCTGTTTCCCTGATGATCACCCAGTTCGAGGCGCAGCTTTTCCTTGAGGGGGCGGCGTTTGTTTCCATCATGATTCTTGGCTGCAACCTGATCGTAAAATTCGCCGTTTATGCTGTCACCAAAATATATAACAGAAAAGGCGGACTCCAGTGAATCTGACGCGAACCCAGTTTAACGTACTGGTACTTCTGGAACGGGAACAGAATAAAAACCTGACCCGGCGGGATATTGCCTGTGTGACAGGCCTTTCGCCCGGGACGGTAAATAAAACGCTTTCCCATCTGAGCGAAAGCGGCCTGATAAAAAACAACGGCCTGAGCGCTGCGGGGTATAAAGCCCTGGAGCCGTACCGCGTCAGACGTGCGGTTTTCGTCGCCGCCGGTTTTGGATCGCGGCTGGTTCCCATTACGCTTAACACGCCCAAGCCGCTGGTTCGCGTAAAGGGAGTGCGTATTATCGACACGCTGCTTGATGCGGTATGCGCTGCCGGCATTGAAGAAATTTTTATTGTCCGGGGATATTTCGGCGAGCAGTTCGATCAATTAAAATACAAATACCCAAGGATTCAGTTTCTGGAAAACCCCCTGTACAACGAATCCAACAACATCTCTTCGATGATGTGCGCCCGCTTTCTGCTGCAGAATGCATATGTGCTGGAATCGGACCTGCTGCTCAACAAGGGCAGCCTGATAAGCAAATACCAGTACGCAAGCAACTACCTGGGCGTTCCAACCGAACGAAGCGACGACTGGTGCTTTGAAACAAAAGGCGGGATCATAACCAAGGTACAGGTCGGCGGGCGCAACTGCCATCACATGTTCGGCATTTCCTACTGGAACCAGGCCGACGGCGCGAAGCTCGCCGATCACATCAAGCAGGTGTACGAAATGCCCGGCGGCAAGGAACGCTACTGGGACCTGGTTCCGCTGGAATACTTTATCAGGCACTATGCCGTAGAGGTGCGGGAATGTTCCTTTGAAGACATCATAGAAGTCGATACGTTTAACGAGCTGAAAAATCTGGATGATACCTACCGGGTATAGCCGGGCACTTGACAACAGCTATTGTGACGGACAATACTGTCTGAATGAATCTCCCGCCGCTCTATATCGATCCCGGTACGGGAAGCATGCTTTTCACCATTGTTATTGGAGCGACGGCGGCAGTTTTTTTTGTATTCCGTGCGCTGGTCATTAAGGCAAAGGTCTTTTTTTCCGGCGGCAGGGCAAAACAAGGAGTGCAAAATACATTTGTCATTTATGCCGAAGACAAGCGTTATTGGACTCTTTTTAAACCAATAGCAGAAGAATTTGAAAAACGCGCAATCGAACTGCTGTATTTAACATCTTCTCCCGACGATCCGGTTTTTGATGCCGGTTATCAAAGCATTAAGGCGGAGTGTTTGGGCGAAGGCAACAAAGCCTTTGCCCGGATCAATTTTCTTTCCGCCGACTTTGTTCTGTCCACCACGCCGGGGCTCGATGTGTATCAGTGGAAGCGATCAAAAACAGTCAGGCACTACAGCCACATTTTCCATTCCGCCGATGAACCGGTCAAGTACGAATTGTTCGGCATTGACTACTACGATTCAATTCTGGTAACCGGCGGCGAGCATCAGAAAAACGACATACGGAAACTTGAACAGGCGCGCAGGCTGCCGGAAAAACAGGTTGTCACCGTCGGATGCCCGTATCTGGATGAATACGCCGGAAAAATAGCGCAGCTGCCGAAAGAGGAAAATCATATTTTCACCGTCCTTGTTTCGCCGTCATGGGGCGCATCCGCCCTGTTGTCCCGCTACGGCGAAAAGCTGCTCGATCCCCTGGCGGAAACCGGCTGGCGAATCATCGTGCGTCCGCATCCGCAGTCGCTGTCGGCTGAAAAGGAAATGATTGATTGGCTTTCTGGCAAATACCGGGAAAATCCCAATCTGGAATGGGACTATAGCCGCGAAAATATTATTTCACTTAACAAAGCGGATATTATGATCTCCGATTTTTCAGGGATTATGCTTGATTACATGTTTCTGCGGAACAAGCCGGTTATCTATGTGTCGCAGAACATGGATTTGCGTCCCTATGACGCCCATATACTCTATGCTGATCAGGAAAAAATGTGGACGTTCAGAACGTTGAGAAAAGCAGGAATTGAGCTGCGACCCGAGCTATTTGACGATTTGCCGGGGTTTATCGCCAAAATCTCGGACGATGCATCCCTGGAACAGGCAATAGATGCAGTAAAAGCCGAAGCCTGGCATTACCGTGGCGAAGCAGGAAAACGTGTTGCCGATTTTATGATAGAAACTGTTAATGCAATCCATAACGGAGAACCTTTGGCATGATGAATTTCCTGTACACTCTTGTTATTTTTCCTGTTGAGCAAATATTAAGTTTCTGTTATGTCCTGTTTTTCCGAATTTTCAGGAGCCATGGCATTTCAATCATCGGCGTAAGCGCCGCAGTAAGCACGCTTGTTTTACCGATTTATCTGATGGCGGAAAAGCAGCAGCAGGCTGAACGGGAAAAGCAAAAACAGATGAAGGGGGAAGTTGACAACATAAAAGCCGTTTTTAGGGGCGATAAACGGTATATGCTGCTTTCGACCCTGTACCGGCAGCATAATTACCATCCGGTTTACGCCCTTCGCAACAGCATCGATCTTTTTATCCAAATCCCTTTCTTTATAGCCGCATATCATTTTCTTCATAACCTGCCGCTGCTTAACGGACGCTCTTTTTTCCTGATAAAAGACCTGGGCGCCCCGGACGGACTTCTCTATGGATTAAATCTCCTTCCTGTTCTGATGACGTTCATCAACTGCATTTCCGGGGCAATATACACAAAAGGGTTTCCCCTTAAAGATAAAATCCAGCTTTATGGAATGGCGGCAGTATTTCTGGTTTTGCTCTACAATTCTCCGGCAGCTCTGGTACTGTACTGGACCTGCAATAATATATACAACCTGGTAAAAAACATTTTTTTAAAAATAAAGAACGCCAAAAGAATCATTACTGCCGCAGCTGCAATTTCTGCGGCAATATTGGCCGTGTACCTGTTCTTTTTTTACAAAAGTTCCTTTATAAGGCGTCTGTTTTTGACATGCCTTCCTGTTACCGCCCTGTTGTTTCCGGTCTGGAAACGCATTTGGAATTTTATCACGCAAAAAATTTCTGTAAAAAACACCGCCCTGGAATTGACCGGCAGAACATTCTTTTTATCATCGCTCTCACTCTTTTTATTAATCGGCTTCGTTATTCCGTCCAACCTTATTGTTTCCGATGTTGCGGAATTTTCATTTCTTGAACACGGTTCTCCGTTGTCTTTCGTTGGTACAACGGTACTGCAATCGGCAGGCATATTACTCTGGCTTATCTGTATTTATTTTCTGTCCAACAGGCGTGTAAGGATTATAATAACCGCTGTCTTAACTGTTGCATTAAGCACCTTTTTATTAAATACATTCATTTTTACCGGAAACTACGGCACCATGTTTCCCGATTTGGCATTCGACGGATTTACCGATGTTTCGATGAAGTTAAAAATTATTAATATAATTTCAATATTTTTGATCTGCCTTTTTATCGCCGGTCTTTTGCTGATAAAAAAGAGAATGGTCATTCTGTCCCTGCAGGGTATTGTTGCTGCATCGCTGCTTTGTTTTGGATTTATCAATGCGGTAAAAATTCAGGTAGGGCACAGGAAAGAGCAGCTTATCTCGGTTGAATCTTCTACAAGTCTTGAAAAAATAATAACCCTGTCACAAACAGGCAAAAATGTCCTTGTTATCGTTCTGGACATGGCTGCGCCCCGTTTTTTGCCCTACATCTTTGAAGAAAAGCCGGAATTGATTAAAAACTTCGATGGATTTGTTTTCTACCCGAATACCGTATCATTTGGCCCCCAAACCATAATCGGAATGCCCTGTATCTTTGGCGGCTATTATTACTCTCCCCTGGAAATCCAAAAGCGGACCGGTGAATTGTTTCTGGACAAGTATTACGAATCCATGATGGTTCTGCCAAGAATTATGGCAGATGCCAATTTCCGGGTTACGGTACAGGACCAATCGGACATGGATAATTCACTGTATGATAAATATGATAATATTGATGTGCAGAATACCAAGGGAAAATATACAAGATATTTTTTGGGAGAATTCGGCGATCTCAGGCTGATGGATTACCAAAAACAGCTTTATGCAAATTTCCTGCGTTTTTCCCTATTTAAAATCTCTCCCATGTTTTTCCGCAGAATAATTTATAATAACGGCGATTACCGTTCGGTTTTTATTGACACTGCCTATTCGCGTGCAGCAATAGGCAACTACACTTCTCTGTATTACATGCCCGACATCACGGAAGTAACAGACAAAAACGAGAATCATTCCATATTGTTTGTCAATAACATGACTCATGTACCCGCTTTCATGGAAGCACCGGATTATGTTCCTTCAAATAATATTACCAATAAAGGGCAAGGCCCGTTTGCAAATGATGAATATTACCATTCCAACATGGCATCTTATTTGCTTCTTGCCAAATGGTTCGATTTCCTCAAAGAAAACAATGTTTATGACAATACGCGGATTATTATTGTTTCCGATCACGGAAACAATACAGTGTTCCCTGAAAGGGTTAATCTGCCGAATGGGAGAGAATTGGGGAAGCATAGCGCATTGCTCATGGTTAAGGATTTTAATGCGAATTCTGAATTTGAGACAAATGATAGTTTCATGACCAATGCGGATGTGCCGTATATCGCAGTATCCGGGTTTGCAGAAAAGGTGATAAATCCTTTTAACGGCAAAGAACTTCCGGCAAGAGAAACAAATGATGCTACAGTAACCACAGGCGGCGGCACATCAATATTCAGCCAGAATAAATACACCCTAAAAATAGGAAAAAACGAATGGCTCCATGTTCGGGACAATATCTATGACCCGGCAAACTGGAGCTCACCTACCATGGAAAAATAGCATCACTTTAGAACCAGGCGCGTCCCAAACTGATCGATCAGCACCAGCAGGCCCAAAGCCCCGGTGTAGATCGCAAAGCCCCACAGCGATTTTTCCCGCACAATTTTCAGCATCAGGCGCACGGCGAAAAAGCCGGTGACGGCGGCGCTTGCCGTGCCCGCGACAATCGCCGCCATGCCGATGCCCCCGCCGACTGACGCGCCGCCGCCCTTTGCAAATTTCGCCAGCTCTAAAACCAAAGCGCCGAGTATCGCCGGGATCGACAGGATAAACGAAAAGCGGGCGGCAAAATCCCTGTCCAGCCTGCGGAACAGCGCGCCGGACAGCGTCGCGCCGGAACGGGACACGCCGGGTATTACGGCGACGGCCTGCAAAAAACCGATGACCAGCGCGTCCAGCCAGTTCATGGTATTTGCGGTTTTTCCACCGGCATCATCGGCATTGCCAGCAGCATCAGAGGCGCGCCTTGCCCGCCGGGACAATAATTCGGCGGATGCCAGCAGCGCCGCTGTAGCTAAAAAGGCAAAGCCCAGGAACCTGCCCGATTCAAAAGCCGCCTCAATGTGCTTTTTTAATACAAGGGCAAAGATCACAGCCGGAACAGTGGCGATTATCAAATATGCGGTAAGGGGCTGGAACAATTTTTTCAGAATGGAGAGAACGTCCTTCCACAAGACCGCGAAAACGGCGGCAAGCGTCCCGATATGCAGCATGATGTCAAATAGCATCGTCGGTTCGGAAACCCCGAATATTTTTTGCAGAAGAACCAGATGCCCCGAACTGGAAACCGGCAGAAATTCAGTCAGCCCCTGAACCGCCCCCAATACTATTGCAGCAATTACGTCCATTGATTATACCTCATTTCTCATTTCTAATTCTGCTAGTCTATTCTTTTGAGCCTGATAATGCTAGATTATAGCAATGAGAGTTATCGGAACAAGGGCATTGGGCCTGCGGACGCCCATAATCCGCGAGTCTGACGATCTGGCGGCCATCATCTGCCAGTCCGTAAAAGACGCGATGGAGCATGAAAAAGTCCGCATCAACGACGGCGACATCATCGGCATTACCGAAGCCGTGCTGGCCCGCTCGCAGGGCAATTATGCTTCTGTTGACCATATCGCTGCCGATGTGCGCGAAAAATTTTCCGGCGGACACGTCGGCGTGGTTTTTCCGATTCTGAGCAGAAACCGATTCGCCATGCTGCTGCGGGGCATCGCGCGGGGCGCGGAAAAAGTAACCGTTCAATTAAGCTATCCGGCGGACGAAGTCGGCAACCAGCTTATTTCCTGGGAAGACGTGGACGACAGAAACCTGAATCCGTATTCGGACTGTTTGAGCGAAGGCGAATACCGCCGCCTTTTCGGTGAAACAAAGCACCGGTTTACCGGCATCGACTATATTTCGTATTACAAATCTCTCGGCGGCAATATCGAAATAATCCTCTGCGCCGATCCGAAACGGATTCTTGAATATGCCGATCAGGTTATCGCTGCGGACATTCACACGCGCGCGCGGACAAAACGGGCGCTCGCCGCCGCCAGGGCGAAGAAAGTCAGCGGCCTTGACGAACTGCTGACAAAACCCGTTAAAATCGATGAAGCGGATCCCGGCAGCGGATATAACGAGCTGTACGGATTGCTTGGCTCAAACAAGGCTACGGAGGACCATGTGAAGCTGTTCCCCCGCGACTGCGACGCTTTTGTGCAGAAAATGCAGAACGCGCTGCGGGAACTGACCGGAAAAACCGTGGAAGTGCTGGTGTACGGAGACGGCGGATTTAAGGACCCTGTCGGCGGCATATGGGAACTGGCAGATCCGGTCATAGCCCCGGCGTTCACTGCGGGATTAAAGGGAACGCCCAACGAACTGAAACTTAAATTTCTCGCCGACAATGATTTTGCCGGTCTTTCCAGGGACGAGGCGCGGGAGGCAATCGAGCGGGCGATACGGGCGAAGGCGGGGCGCGACCAGATGGGAAAGATGGAATCCGAAGGAACCACGCCGAGGCAGCTTACCGATCTTCTCGGCAGCCTCTGCGATCTGGTCAGCGGCTCGGGCGACAAAGGCACCCCCGCCGTTCTGATTCAGGGCTACTTTGACAATTACGCAATGAAGTAGCGGTTAGTCCAGCGTCTCAAAGACCTTTTTGAAATCTACCGTGCAGCCGGGAATAGAGGCGAGCGGAACCTCGTCGCTGCCTTCGTAGGTGTGGATTACATACCTGCCGTTGACCAATTCCAGAACGCTGATTATCTGCTCTTCGGGATCGATCATCCAGTATTCGGCAACCCCCGCCCGTTCATAGAGGTTCAGCTTTAAAACCATGTCATGGGACCGGTTAGAGGAGAGAATTTCGATGATGAATTTGGGCGCGCCGTTGTACCGGTTGTTTTGAAGGCGGGAACGGTCGCATGCGGCAAAAATATCGGGCTGCACCAGGGTATATTCGTCGCCCTTGTCGTACAGGGGATACACGTCAAAGGGCGACACTATGGTCATACAGCCGTGCGCCTGTAATTTTTCCCGCAATTGGGCGCCTGTTGCCAAAAGTACGTTTTGATGCTTATACCCTGGCGAACTCATGGCATATACGGTCTTGCCGATGCGTTCAAAACGAGGCTCTACCAAATCATCATACGTTTCTTCTGCCAGTTGTTCCGCTACTACCATGGCTCGTTCTCCTGAAATTAATTGTACAGCATGAAACTGTTCTGTCAATTACCGCTTCGTGTCCAAAAGCCAGTCGATCAGGTTCCGCTGCGTGATCCCGCCGCGGCTTGAGCGGAAGGGCGTTTCGTCCAGGCTGAGAATGTATTTCGGGTGGCTGTCCGGTATCTGCTCCAGCGGGGAAAGTTTTCCGGCAAGGACGGCGGAGTCGCGTACCGAGGCGGCGACCTGAAAATACGCCTGCTTTTCGCCTTTTTCCGCTGGCGGGGCAAAGGCGACAAAACTCACCTCGTCGCCGCCGCATTTCCCGATGCACACCTCAAAGCCCCGCCGCAGCAGTTCCAGGCACACGACGTTTTCCAGTTGGCCGTTCAGATCCGGGGCGGCGCCGAGCAGCAGGTTCCGAATGCCGGTGTCGGCGATGTAGTACTTGCCCAGGGTTTTCAGGCGCTTTTCGGTTTTCAGGTCGTAACGTTCAACGTGGTAAAAAACAAACGCCGATACAAGGGCGCGCATATACGTTTCCACCGTGTTGGCAGAAATCTTCCTTCCCTTCGCGCTGATTGCCGCGCTTAACTTTTTCGAGTTGAGCGGGCTGCCGGCGGATTGGCTCATCATCTGCGCGATGCGTTCCAGAAGGGGAATGTCGTTTATCCCCGCCTGCCGCGCTACATCCTTCACCAAAATCGTGTTGTAAATGCCGTCCACGCACTGGCGGATCAGCGCCGCGTCGCCGCCCAGGGCTGCGGTAAACGGAAAGCCGCCAAAGCTCACATAGTTGTTGAAAGCCTCCCGCCGCAGGTGCTTCTCCAACTGCGCCCTGTGCCTTGGAAGCCGCCGTTCCGGCTTGGCCTCCTGTGCCGCCCCCCCGCCGACAGGAGGAGAAAAATCCCCCAACTGGCCAAGTATTTTCGCGCGGGAAAAAACCATATATTCTGAAAAAGACAGGGGCAGCATCCTGACTGCCGTATAGGGCATGCGGGAAAAAACGCCGCTGTTTGACGCGGTAACGTACAGGGCAATCTGCCGCTTGATTAAAAGCCCCTCCACGGCCTTTTCATAGTCCGCGCACCTCTGAATGTCGTCGATAAAAACATGGGTAAGCCTGCCCTCGCAGAGCCGTTTCTTGATATAGCCGTACAGCCCCTGGTAGTTGAGCAGGGATTCGCTTTCGGGATCATCCAGGCCGGCAAACACGATTTGGGCATCTTCCACGCCGGAACGCCTGAGCCATTCAACATACATGGCAAGAAAAGTGGTCTTTCCGCAGCCCCGTATCCCGCAGAATGCCGTTATTTGTGGTTTTTCCCGCAATTCCGCAAGCCGGTCAAGGTATTCGATTCTTTGTATCACTACTTTAGTATAGTTCAGGCCGGGGGGAAATAAAAGTTTTTCCCGTAATTATGCTTGTGAGAATACCCTCACGCGAAGGCGCGGAGGGAAGAGGAATGAGGAGTTAGGGAGCGGGGATAACGCCTTTCCTAACTCCTCCTAAGCGTAAATATGCTGCGCTATTTGCCGATCTTTGTTGCCGGACGGCGCAGAGGCATGGGGCCTTTCACGCTTCAGTCATCATTATCTCCATTAAGCACCCATCTTGTATTGCTGGGGTCGCCAACGGCTACTTCGATAGTTCTGGTGCTTGTACTGCCTGAAGCTGTTCTTGTCCCTGCTCCTGTACTTTTGGAATATACTGCGTTCCAGCCTTTTTTCAGATTCAGGCTGATGTTCCGATAAGTGTCATTCCACGAATATGTAAAACCTTCATCAACTTCGCTACCATTATCAGTGTAACCTTTTGCGGTTATTAGAATATCATCTGTGACATAGACATACCTTACATTAGTAAAAGTATAAGAGCCTGATGCTTCATTGCCACTCATTGAATAGTATTCCTTTGTCATGGAGTAATAATTGCTTGTGCCAGAAATTTCAAATGCGTCAAGAGTAGCACATTTTACGGAGGTAGTGGCAGGTGTTATTTCTGTATAGCCCTGGTCATCAAGATCATCAAGCCAATTAGTCAAATCATTTAGATAAGTAGCCGTCGGGGTTCCTTTTGTATAGGAGAGCTTGCCTCCTGTTGTGACGCTTCCTGTTCCGCCCATGTAATCAGTAAGATTCAGAGTGCCGTTAAATGCCGTATAGGATAATTTAAAGGTTTCCTCGTTAAAATCCTCCGTGTATACCTGCTGTCCGGTAAAGTTCAGTTCCTCCATGCCGGTAGGGGGATCGCCGCCGCCGTCGTCGCAGGATGCCATTGAGAATCCGATTATCGCTGCAAGTGCGATAATACCCAAGAGCTTGATTGCGTTTTTCATATCGAAAAACTCCTTTGTGCTGCCCCCCGTTTTCGGGTGGGCATATGCGTTATAGCCTGCGGCCAACGACCGCATATACTAAAGCCGGGTTTTCCGGCCCTGTATCCTGTGAAAATATATTACAAAAACAGTCATCTTGTCCAGGGTTGGTTAATTGCACGTTATTTTATTTCAAAACAGTTGCCTTTTGTTCTGAATTTTGTTATATTGTTAACGACCGGTCGTTAACATGACAAGCGCGGAAATCATTCAGGCAGCCTTTAGAGTATGGGGCCGCGAGTTTTATCTTGATACCAGTCTCAGCCAGGTAGCCCTCGAGTTGGGCGTGAGCAAATCGGCGCTGTTCCGGCATTTCCGGAACAAAGATGCCCTGCTCGACGCTATGATGGGCAATTTTTTCGATGATTTTGCCGGATATATCGGGAAAAAATATGAAAAATTCCGGAATGGAGGAGATATATTCACCCTTATCCGCATAATTGCCGAATATTATGCCCAAAATGTGTACGCTTTTATTTTTTCATTGACAAAACTCTACGATCCCCGGTTTTGTAAGTTGAATTTGGGAGAAGAATTACGGTCAAGAGGGGTGGATATCGCCGGTTTTCATGGAATAATCGGAAAAAATTACCAGCTTAACCCCATGATTATGTATATGGTCTTTACCACTATCACTTTTTACATGGCGATCTTCCATAAGCAATGCAAATCGTTCGAGAACCCGCCGTCGGAAGAAGCCAAATCGGAAGGAATCGACGCGATTGTTGCGATAGTTGAACGCGGCCTGGGCTATGCCGACGAACAGGCGGCGCTGGACTACAGCGAACTGGAATACCGGCTCGCGGATACGCTCGACGATATCGAGGACGATCCCCTGCTCAGGGCCGTAGCTGGCGCCGTCGCCGATGCCGGCCCCTGGAAGGCGTCGATGGAGCAGGTTGCCCGCCGCTCCGGCCTTTCCAAAAGCAGCCTCTACGGGCATTTCAAGAACAAGCAGGACATGCTCCGCCAGCTTTTTATGACCGAATTTATGCGGATCATCGATTTTGCCCGGCAGGGGATGGATCATTCCTCCCTTCCCGTGGAACGGCTCTACCTGGGGATTTTTTCTATCGCCATGTACCTTCGCTCAAAGCCGGATATCCTGGTGGCCATGGACTGGGTGCGTACCCGCCGGCTCGACCTTAGAATGAACAAAGAGGAACTCATGGCGATAGGCGGGGGCGAAGGCGGGCCGCCGCGCGAGTTTAACCGGCTTTTTGAAGGTATTATCGACATTCCCGGTGACGAAAGGGACAGGCGGCGGGTTTCCCACTGGATCCTGTTCCTCATTATCAACATTTTGATGAGGCCGGGCGGAAAAGAACGCGTATGGAACGAAGATGTCAGGTCTTTGTACCGTTTCTTAATATTAGGCGTCAAAGGGTTTGCAACATGAAAAGATTTATTCACTTATTGCCGGTATTTGCGCTGTGTGCGGCGATGTTTGCGCAGGAAGCCGGGCCGGGGGCGCCGCTGCGGTTGAGTCCCGATGAGGCGGTTGAGATGGCGATCAAAAACAACCTCAGCCTGGAATCGGCGCGGGTTTCGGCCGGCACGAAAAAACGCGCCTCGGACCTGTCGTGGAACCAGTTTATCCCCAGCGTTACCGTCGCGGGGAGTTTTATCGCGGATAATGAAAGCAGCACGGTTAACGGGTTCCTGCCGCTGGACCTGTCCGAATTTACGCAGCTCGGCCTGTCGCAGTATGACGTGTGGGGCGTGGTTCCGTATTCCGTCAAGGCGCCCCGGACGCACATTGCCGGTTCGATTCAGGCTTCGATCGTATTAAGCGTCGCCATGATCGAAAGCATGAACCTGCTGAAGCTCGATTACCACGGCGGCCTGCTCAGCTACGAAAAGGCAAAGGCCCAGCTTGAGCGGGACATCCGCAAGGCGTACAACAACATGCTCCTCCTGCAGGAGAACATCAACCTGCTGAACGAAAGCTTTACCGCAGCCGGGCGGCGGGTGCAGATGGCGCGGGCCAATTACAACGCCGGTCTCGCCCCGGAACTGACATTGCTGCAGGCCCAGGTCGCCATGGAAAACATGAAGCCGACTATCGACCAGGTGGAAAACGCTTACCGGCTTTCCATGGCGCAGTTTGCCATGTTCCTGGGGATGGGCTACGACACCCCCTTTGAACTGGTGCCCAATGACGGCAAGGCGGCCTTTATCCCCCTGGACGTGCGGGAGCTGATCTCCAAAGCCGCTTCCGGAAAGCCGGACATTCAGGAACTGCGGAACAGCATCCTTATGCTGCAGAGCGCCCGGAAGGCGCGGTTCAACTCCCTGCTGCCGTTTTTGAACCTGAGCTGGGGTTCTACCTCCGCTTTTATCGGCGATCCCTGGAAGGACAGGTGGAACAACAGCAGCCTTTGGCAAAAATCCGGCTCGCTGACCATTTCGCTGGGGCTGCGGCTGCACAGCCTTCTTCCGTTCGGCGAGGATTATCAGGGAATTAAAAACATGGACGATCAGATCAGGGGCGCCAACATCGGCCTGGCCCAGATGATCCAGGGAACGGAAATTGAAATTTACAACACCGTCCTTTCGCTGGAGAAAACGCGGATCACGTCGCAGGCCCAGACGCAGACGGTAAACCTTGCCGAGCGCGCCTACCGCCTTACCGAACAGGCGTACCGCGCCGGCCTGCAGGACCTTTTGCAGGTGCAGAACGCCGAGCTTGAACTGAAGCAGGCAAGGGTTTCCGTGCTTGAACAGCATTTCAACTACCTTAACGGTTTGATTGATCTTGAATATTCGATCGGAGTTCCCTTCGGGACTTTATCTCCCAATGGGAATAATTAAAAGGAGAACGAATAATGAAAAAAATTCTGATACTGCTGGCAGCCGTGCTTGTTTTGTCCGGCTGCGAAAGGGTGCGGGAAGCGCGGGAAAACCGGACGGCGGCATCCGTACCGCAGGCATCGATATTCGCGGTAAACACCACCACCGCCGTACAGGGGCAGATCCAGGACTACATCGCCCTTTCGGGGGATATTATCGCCGGTTCGACGGTTGACGTATTTTCCGACGCGGCGGGGAGGATCGCCAACGTGCATGTCAATGTGGGGCAGCGGGTAAACAGAGGCGATCGAATCGCGTCGGTCGACCCTTCCCGTCCGGGCATGACGTTCCGCCTGAGCGTCGCCACCGCCCCTATCGCCGGAACGGTAGTCGCCCTGCCCGGACAGGTGGGCATGACGGTTACGCAGGCGGTGCCGCTTGCCCGCATCGCCGGAGGCAGCGCCCTGCAGGTCCGGCTGTATGTGGCGGAACGCTTTATCTCAAAAATGGCGATGAACCTTCCCTGCGAGATTACCTTTGACGCATGGCCGGGAGAGGTGTTCCGGGGCAGCATCAGCGAGATAGCCCCCACGGTCGATCCCGCTTCCCGCACCATGGAACTGCGGGTAAACGTGCAGGACATCGGTTCAAGAATCAAAACGGGAATGTTCGCCAAGGTGCGGATCATTACCGAGCGCAAGAACAGCATCGTAAAGATACCCGCGTCTGCGCTGCTGAACCGCTTCGGGGAACAGTATCTGTATGTCATAGAAGATGATCCCGAAGACCCAAGCCGGAACATCGTCCGCAAGCGGAATGTCGTGCCGGGGATCCTTATCGACGGGGTGCTGGAAATCCAGAGCGGGCTTTCGCCTTCCGAGGAGATCGTCGTCCGCGGCCAGACCCTGCTGGAGGACGGGGCGCTGGTCAACATCATCGAGCGGGTGGCTCCTCTTTCCAACTAAAGGGATATTAACAGGGGTTATATGAGACTTCGTTTCATCTTTGATTTTACATCCGGCTGTCTTTTTCGGGCGGCCGAACGAATTAAGAGGTTATCATGAGCGTTACCAAAACCATCGTTTCGAGGCCCGTTACTTTTTTGGTTATTTTTCTTCTGCTTATCGGGCTGGGTTTTTTCGCCCTTTCAAAGCTCCCCATTGATCTGTACCCCGAGATCAACCCGCCGTACCTGGTAGTTTACACGACCTATGCCGGCGCAGGGCCGGAAGAGGTGGAACGATCCCTGACCCGCCCACTGGAAGCGGTGCTGTCGGGCGTCTCGGGTCTGGATATGATAACCTCCACTTCGTACAAAGGCTCCAGCCAGGTGGTGCTGCAGTTTATTTACGGCACCGACCTCGTAGACGCTACCAATTCGATTCGGGACGTGCTGGAGCGGGTGCGCGCCTACATTCCTCCCGATGCGGACACGCCGATGATCTTCAGATACGATCCGGCGATGATCCCCATCATGAGCCTGATGCTGACGGGAAAACGGACGCCGGAAGAGCTGCGGGAGATAGCCGAGGATATCATTGTCCCCCGCATTGAGCAGACGCCCGGAGTCGCCACCGCATCGATAAACGGTGGCAGGGAAAAGATCATCCGCATCGAGATTCCCCAGAACCGGCTTGAAGCCTACGGTCTGACGATAATGCAGATTCAGCAGATGCTCATGGTGCAGAACATGCAGGTTGCCGCAGGAACCATCGTTGAAGAGGGAATGTCCTACATCATTACCACGATGGGGCAGTTCAGGTCGCTGGACGATATCAGGCATACCGTAGTCTCGTACCGGGGCGGCGGCTTTACCGGTATGAGCATAGAGTACCCCCGGCAGGTGTACCTGCGCGACCTTGCCAACGTATCCGTAGGCTTCCGCGACGAGACCAGTACGGCCTTTGTAAACGGCCAGCCTGCGGTGATTATGACGGTGCAGAAACAGAGCGGCAAGAATTCCGTGCAGACGGCAAAGGACCTTAACGTGCGCCTCGAAAGGCTGAAGAGGGAAATTCCGCCGGACATCGAAATAACCGAATTGTATAACAATACCAACATTATTCAGAATTCGCTGAACCAGGTTGTAGCCGCTGCGTACTCGGGCGGCCTGCTCGCCGTGCTGATACTCTTTCTGTTCCTTCGTTCGCTCAAACCCACTTTGATCATCGGGATAAGCATTCCCGTTTCGATCATCATTACCATAATGGTAATGTACTTCTTCGGGCTTACCCTCAACCTGATGACGATGGCGGGGCTGGTGCTGGGAATAGGGATGCTGGTCGACAACTCAATCGTCATTCTGGAAAATATTTACCACTACCGGGAAAAGGGGGCAAAGCTCAAGACGGCGGCGGTGCTTGGCACATCCGAAATGATCATCGCCATTACCGCTTCAACCATTACCACCCTCTGCGTGTTCCTCCCGCTTATTATGTTCCAGGGCCTTCTGGAAATGATCGGCGAGCTGCTTGCCGGCCTTGCGTTTACCGTTTTCATTTCGATGGCAATCTCGCTGTTCACCGCCATTTTTCTCGTGCCGGTGCTTTCCAGCCGCTTTTTTCCCCTGGAGACCCGCAAACAAAAACCCCTTCGCGGCATTCTGGCAAAAATCGACGGTAAATTTGAAGGGTTCTTTGTCTGGCTGGAAAACAAGTACCGAAGGGGAGTGGCAAGGATACTCAGGCGCAAAGCCATTGTCATTATTTTCCTGCTGCTTTTATTTGTGGGGAGCATATACATGATCCCGATAATCGGCTGGCAGTTCATGCCCCAGCAGGAAGACGACAATGTAATCATTACGGCGACCCTTCCGGTGGGAACGCCGCTGCAGGAAACCGAGGCAATATTGAAATCGCTGCAGACGCTGGTTGAAGGAGAAATATACGGGTATGAGCGGCTGATTATTCGAACCGGCGGTGGCGATTTTATGGGACTGGGCGTGGGCAGCGCCAGCAACACCGGTTCCCTGCGGATCAACCTGGTCAAATACAAAGACCGGGTAATGACCGCCAACCAGATGAAGGACATACTGCGGCCCCATTTCAACAACTTCCCCGGTGTTTCCTTTTCGTTCGAGGGCGGCATGGTTGCAACCATGCTGGGCGGCGGCGACGCGGTAGACATTGTCCTGCGTACCGAAGACCTTGAGAAGGGCAAGGCAATGGGGGAAAAGATCGCCGCCCTGCTTCGGGAGCGGCTTTCTGATGCCGTTACCGAGCCGCAGGTCGATTTGAAAGACGGCCTGCCCCAGATCGAGATCGCCCTTGACCGCGAGAAGATGTATGCGCTGGGGCTGAACACCTATGCCATCGGCAATGAAATAAAGGCCTCGGTTGACGGTGTTGTCGCCACCCGCTATAAATCAGGCAAAAGGGATTACGACGTTGTTTTGATCCTTGCCGAAGCGGATCGCAGCACCCGGCCCGCGCTGGACAGCATCTTTATTACCAGCCAGATAGCCGGCAGGGTTCCCCTGTCCAGCTTTGTGTATTACGAGGAGGGAACCGGCCCGCTGACGATCCGCCGCGAAAACCAGAGCCGCGTCATCCACATTACCGCGGCGGCAAAGCCCGGCACCAAGGCCAACGTGATACAGGCCAGGGTGGAGGCGCTCATCCAGGCCGAGATCCCCATTGAAGACGACGTAATAATCGATTTTGCGGGCGACAATGCCGAGATGGAACGAATGTCGTCGCGCTTTGTCCTGATATGCGCCGTGGCAATATTCCTGGTGTTCGGCGTAATGGCAAGCCTTTTTGAATCGTTCCGCGATCCGTTCATCATCATCTTTACGGTTCCGCTCTCGGTAATCGGCATTGTGGCGATGTATCTGATCACCGGCGCGATTTTCAACATACTCACCATCGTGGGCCTTTTGGTGCTGATCGGCATCATCGTCAACAACGGCATCGTGCTGGTTGACTACACCAACCTTCTTCGCAAGCGGGGCTATTCCCTGAACGAAGCCTGCATCGAAGCCGCCGGCAGCCGGCTGCGCCCGATCCTGATGACCACCCTCACCTCAATCCTCGGCCTGGTGCCGATGGCGTTTTTCCCCGGCGAAGGGTCGGAGATGGTGGCACCCATCGGCATGACCGTCCTCGGCGGCCTTTCCATCGGCACGCTGATGACCCTGTTCCTCATGCCGTCAATGTACGCCGCAATTAATAAACGTTCCGCAGAGCGGGAAGCGCCGCTTGAAGATTAAGGAGGTAAAAATGGAGGTTTGTTTAGTGTTTGTTGCAGTGATCCGGCCGCCGGGCAGGGCGGCTGGATGTTCCGGGAGGCTGGCATGAGTATGGCTAAAGCCGTCGTTTCGCGGCCAACCACGACATTCATCATTTTTGCCCTGCTTATCGGTCTTGGATTTTTTGCCATGGCAAACCTCCCCATCGATCTGTACCCCGAGATCAACCCGCCGTTCCTGGTGGTATTTACCTCCTACCCCGGCGCAGGGCCGGAAGAAGTTGAACGAAACGTAACCCGCCGCCTGGAGGCGGTGCTGTCGGGCGCTTCGGGCATGGAAAAAATCACCTCCACATCGTCCAAAGGTTCCAGCATGGTGGTGCTGCAGTTTACCTTCGGCACCGACCTTGTGGACGCTACCAATTCCATCCGCGACTCGCTGGAACGCATCCGCAACTACCTTCCCACCGACGCCGACACGCCGCTGATTATCAGATTCGATCCGGCGATGATGCCCATCATGAGCCTGATGATAACGGGCAACCGCACGCCCGAAGAATTGCGCGAAATTGCCGAAGACACGATCGTCCCCCGCATTGAGCAGACGCCCGGAGTCGCCACCGCCTCGGTTAACGGGGGCAGGGAAAAAATTATCCGCATCGAGATTCCCCAGAGCCGGCTCGAAGCCTACGGCCTTACGGTTACGCAGATACAGCAGATGCTCATGGTGCAGAACATGCAGGTTTCTGCGGGAACCATCGTCGAAGAGGGGATGTCCTACATCCTTACCACGATGGGAGAGTATTCCTCGCTGGACGAAATCAGGAACACCGTTATCTCGTACAAGGGCGGCGGCTTTACCGGAGTGGAAATTGAATCTCCCATCCAGGTGAAACTGCGCGATCTGGCAAGCGTTTTTGACGGCTACCGCGACGAGACCAGCACGGTGTACATAAACGGCCAGCCGGCGGTGATGATGATGGTCCAGAAGCAGAGCGGCAAAAATTCCGTGCAGACGGCAAAGGACCTCCGCGTGCGGCTCAAAAGGCTCACGACGGAAATTCCGCCGGATATTAAAATGACCGAGCTGTTCAACACCACCGACATTATCGAAAATTCGCTTAACCAGGTAATCTCCACTGCGTACTCGGGCGGTTTGCTTGCGATACTGATCCTGTTTATTTTCCTCCGATCCCTCAAGCCCACCCTGATCATCGGAATCAGCATCCCCGTGTCGATCATCATCACCATGATGCTGATGTACTTCTTCGGGCTTACCCTCAATCTAATGACGATGGCGGGGCTTGTTTTGGGAATAGGGATGCTGGTCGACAACTCTATCGTCATCCTGGAAAATATTTACCACTATCGGGAAAAGGGGGCAAAGCTCACCACCGCGTCGGTGCTCGGCACGTCCGAAATGGTCGTCGCCATTGCCGCCTCTACCGTTACCACACTGTGCGTGTTCCTCCCGCTGGTGATGTTCAAGGGCCTTCTGGAAATGGCCGGGGAGCTTTTTGCCGGCCTTGCGTTTACCGTCGTCATATCGCTGGCGATCTCGCTGTTCACTGCCGTATTTCTCGTGCCGGTGCTTTCCAGCCACTACCTGCCCCTGGTAACGCGCAAACAAAAACCACTCGAAGGGCCCCTGAAAAATATCGACAGAAAATTTGAAGGTTTCTTTATCTGGCTGGAAAATAATTACCGGCGGGGGGTACGCTACGTGCTCAGGCACAAGGCTGCTGTAATCCTGATCCTGTTCCTCATGTTCGCCGGAAGCATTGTTCTGGTACCCATAATCGGCTGGGAGTTTATGCCCCAGCAGGAAGACGACAATGTAAGCATATCGGCGACTCTTCCGGTGGGGACGCCCCTGCAGGAAACCGAGGCGGTTTTGAAACGGCTGCAGGTGCTGGTTGAAAAGGAAATTACCGAATACAAGCGGCTTGTCCTGCGTACCGGCGGCGGCGGCTTTATGGGCATGGGATCGGGCAGCGCCAGCAATTCGGGTTCGCTGCGGATCAACCTGGTCGACTATAAAGACCGGACGATGAGCGCCAATGAGATCAAGGATCTGCTGCGGCCCCACTTTAACGACTTCCCCGGCGTTTCGTTTTCTTTCAGCAGCGGTTTTGGGGGCGCAATGATGGGCGGCGGCAACGCCGTAGACATAACCCTGCGTACCGAAGATCTGGGGAAGGGCAAGGTAATGGCGGAAAGGATCGCCGCCCTGCTGAAGGAAAAGCTTTCCGATGTCGTTACCGAGCCGCAGGTCGATTTGAAAGACGGCCTGCCCCAGATCGAGATCGTCCTTGACCGCGAAAGGATGTACGCGCTGGGGCTGAACACCTACACCGTGGGCAACGAGATAAAGGCGGCGGTAGACGGGATCACCGCCACCCGGTTCAAATCCGGCGGAAAGGATCACGACGTGATCCTTATCCTTGCCGAAGCGGATCGCAGCACGCGGCCCGCGCTGGATCATATCTTTCTGAACAGCCAGATGTCCGGCAGGGTTCCCCTTTCCAGCTTTGTGCATTACCAGGAGGGAACCGGCCCGCTGACGATCAGCCGGGAAAACCAGAGCCGCGTCATCCACGTTACCGCCGGGGCAAAGCCCGGAACAAAAACCAACACGCTGCAGGCCCGGGTGGAGCATCTGGTCAAGGCGGAGATCCCCATCGAAGACGACGTGATCATCGAATACGGCGGCGCAAATGCCGATATGCTGAAAATGTTCAGGCGTTTTGTTCTGATCTGCATCGTGGCGATCTTCCTCGTGTTCGGCGTAATGGCCAGCCTCTTTGAATCGTTCCGCGATCCGTTCATCATCATATTTACGATTCCGCTTTCGATGATCGGCATTGTGGCGATCTACCTGATAACCGGCACTATCTTTAACGTGCTCACCGCCGTCGGCCTGTTGGTGCTGATCGGCGTAATCGTCAACAACGGCATCGTGCTGGTTGACTATACGAACCTTTTGTGCAAGCGGGGCTATTCCCTGAACGAAGCCTGCGTCGAAGCCGCCGGAAACCGCCTGCGCCCGATCCTGATGACCACCCTTACCACGATTCTTGGGCTGGTGCCGATGGCGTTCTTCCCCGGCGAAGGGTCGGAACTGGTAGCGCCCATCGGCAAAACCGTCCTCGGCGGCCTTTCTTTCGGCACGCTGATGACCCTGTTCCTCATGCCGACCGTGTATGCGATTTTCCACAGAAGGTCCGAGGCCCGCGCCGCCCGCGCCCATGCGCGGCGCGAAATGATTGCCGCCGGCGAGGGCGGCCGCGCCAGACAGAAAAAACCCCAGAGCGATATTTTTGCGACACAATCAGGAGGAGACCATGATACGCATTGAAATAATTGCCAACCACTCGGTTGAAGAAAACATCCTGGAGGCGCTTGCCAAAGAAAACGCCGGAAAGTATTACACCAAATATCCCGGCATCCTGGGAGTCGGTTCTGCCGGCCCACGCATGGGCGACGCCATATGGCCGGAAGAAAATTTCGCCCTGGTGATCTGGTGCGAGAGGGACGAGGCGGTTGCCGTCAAGCGGGCTGTCGCAAAAGTGAAGGAAAAATTTCCCGGCGAGGGGATCAAAATGTTCATCCTGTCGTCCGCATCGTCGTCAGCGCCCGCTGCTTCACCGGGCGGGGAACACAAGCCGCCTCCGGTACACCTTGGCCCTGTGGGAGAAAATATCTGAGCGGGGGATGTTTCCTACCGTAGCTCGGAATCCATCTTGCCCTGCAGGTTCTGCTGGATGTATTTGCGGATTCTGGTGCGGACATCGGGGTCGATCCGCTGGGTAAAGAGAACGACGTAAATTTTTTCCTTGCCGTCCATGCGCGAGCCGATGACGATGCCTTCTACTTTTAGCAGGTTGCTCTGAAGCTTTACCTGTATGTCCTTGAACAGGCTGTTCCTTTCTATATCGGGATTGCCGCTCAGGGTGCAGGAAACGCCGACGACGCTGATATCCTTAATCTGACCGTTTACGAACATTCCGTTCAGCGGCAGGTTTACCGTGGCATTGGTTTCGTGTTCGGTAGTGGCGCGGATGTATTTTCGACGGCCTTTTGCGTCCACCGTTTTCAGAACTTCCATGATGTGGGTAACGGCTTTGTCCAGATCGGACTTGAGCACGGTATAGCCGCAGGGAATCTTGTTTGCCATAAGGTATTTGCGCTTGACCAGTTCGTCGTCGTTGGCGGTGACTATGCCGAGGGAAACTCCTTTGGTTTCCTGCGCGTTCATAATTTCGGTAATCCAGGAATCCCATTCTTTTTCGGTCATATGCTCGTTGATATCCACAAAAACCACAGAATCGGGGTATTTTCTCAGCACCCGCCGGAGCGTATCCTTGTCTTTGGCGATGTACACCTCGAATTCCTGCTGCGTCAGCTCCGATACAACCCGGTTTTGGACGACGGCAGTGGGGTACAGGAAGAAGATTTTTTTCCCCAGAATGTCTGAAGCGATGCCAGCGTTACTCATAGTTTCATTATAATCAAACTGCCTGTTTAGGGCAACATTCCGCGGGCGGCTTCCTGGGCGATGGTGGTGGCGGGGCCGTGGCCGGGGCATACCTGGATGCTGCCGTCCATCGCAAAGAGCCGCTTCAGGCTGGCGAAGAGCTCTTCCTCGCTGCCGCCGGGAAGGTCGGTGCGGCCGTAGTCGCCGCAGAACAGGGTGTCCCCGCTGAACAGAATCCCCGCCGCCTTGTCCCATAGGCCGATGCTGCCGGGGGTGTGGCCGCTCAGGTGCAGCACGGTAAAGGGGCCGATGCTGTCGCCTTCGGCAAGGGTCTTGTCCGGCGGCGGCATCTCTTCCCACAGCGAGTCGAGGTACGCCGTGGTGCCGGCGGCGATCTTCATGCTGGCAGAATGGGCATTGTAGGAATCCCGCCCCAGGTATTGGGCATCGGCGGCGTGGATGGCAAGCTCGGGGCCTGCGCCGCCTTCCGCCCGTTTGCGGTATTCGGCGGCAAGGGTTGGCACTGCGGCGATATGGTCAAAATGCCCGTGGGTAAGTAGAATGTACGCAGGGACAAGCTGGAGCTTGTCGAGGGAGGCGATGATGCGGCCGCCTTCCTCGCCCGGGTCGATCACCGCGCAATAGCCGGGACGCCCTTCCAGCGGGTATATCCAGCAGTTGGTGGCAATATCCCCGACTGTGATACTGTAAATTTTCTGCATGGAGGAATAATACCCTGAGACTGATTGATTTTCTAGTGATTATCGGCATGGTTGTCCTCTGGTACGTCCTCGTTCCCATGATCGGCGCGCTGGGCAGGCGAAACAAATGGCGGATGCTCAGAAAACGCTTTAACGAACTGCGGCTGCGCCCCATCCTGGACTACCGCCGGTACCGGCAGAAAGAGGCGGACGGACCCGGATCAAATACCTTCCGCTTTGTCGGCGGTTTTGAATCGGTGACGGATGGGCAGACCCTGTGGATACGCACCGACGATCTGACCGTTCCCATTTCCCTGAAAAACGCCAGAACCTACCTGCTGCCGATGCAGAAAAACGAAGGCGCGGCGGAAATATTCTATCCGGAAGACGAAGCGCCGGAAAAAATTAAATGGGAACGGGTTTCCTCGCTAACCGAGGGTGCCGGTGTTTTTGTCGGCGGCGAATTGGCAAACCGGGACGGGCGGCGGAGTTTTGTGTCAACAAAGGAAAATCCCCTTATCGTGATTTTTTTCGACGGCCCCGGCGAAGCCCTCCCGTCCCTGGTGATGAGGGCGGGACGCTGCCGGGGAGATTACTGGAATTCCATCACCCCGTATTCGCTTATCATCGGGGCGCTCTGCCAGATACTCATGGCCGTTACGCATCTTTCCCGCCCTGCGTACCGGCTGACGGTCATCGTCTCGTTTATTGCGCTGTTTGTCCCGCTGTATCCGATTATTCCGCCGGGGCTGCTGTTCTCCTTCCTGTACCGCCGCCTGGCATGGCGGGCAAGGCTCATGCGGGTGTATGCCGATATTGCCCTGCTGCCGCTCTGCTACCTTGTCCCCAGGGGAGGCAGGGATGTTGCCGAAAAATGCGTCCTTCCCGGCGGCGAGCTATACGGCTTTGTACGCATAGCGGAACTGCCGCCGCAGGCGCATGAGGGAAATATTCCCATGCTGCTGCCGGAATACGCCAGGGCTAAAACTGGCGGCTGGCTTGTCTTTGGCAGCCTGCGTATCGGCAATAGCCTGCCCTGCAAAAGCGACGACCCTTTCGCCACGTTCGGGATACTTCCGAACGAGCCGCAGGCATTAGCCAGACGGTATTTTACCGCCGCCAATTTGTTGGAAGCGCTGGCCTGGCTTGCACTGATTGGCGGAGTTGCTTTAAATACCTTCTTTCTCAGCCTGGTCCTGTCGCTGCTCTGAATCAGAATCCCCGTCCGGCATATCGTCTTCCCCGTCTGATTCTTCCTGGCTTTCGCTTTCGGCGTATTCGTCAAGGCCCGCTGACGCATCCCAGGCATCGTCGGCATCGCCGGTGTCGGCAACAGCATCAGCGCTGGCATAGGTATCGGCGGCATCTGCATCTGCATCGGCGCCGTTTTCGTTTGCGTCATCGCCGTCCCTGCGGGACTTGGCGTAATTTACCGTGAGCGGCCTGCCCCGGAACATAATTCCGTTCAGCGCCTCGATGATCTGTTCCGCGACGGTATCCCGCACCTGCACAAACGAATAATTTTCGAGAATGCGGATTGCGCCGATGTCTTCCCTGGGGATGGCGGTTTTGGTATTGATAAGCCCGAGAATCTCGCGGGGAAAGACGCGGCGGCTGCGGCCCGCGCTGAAAAAAAGCCGCCTGGATTCTTCTTCTGCCAGCAGCGTCCTTCGCCGGGGCAGTTCCGAATCTTCGGGGCGTTTGTCCGTCCTGCGGGGCAAGGTTTCCGCTCCCTGGGAATTGCCCCGTGCGGCGCGGGGGGCCTTCCCCTGATCGAAAAGCATTAATAGGTACGCCGCCGCCGCCGACCGGTGGAACAACGAAACTTCTTTTTTGAAAATACGGATATATTCCTCAAGCAGATCCGCGTCTGCTTCTGTCCTTATATTCTCAAGGATAAGCGCGATAGTTCTTTTTGTTTTTTCCTGGTTGATGTTCGATGCCATGTTTCCAGAATGGCATAATTTCTGTTATTATTCAATCATGGAAAGAGTCGATGTCTGGACGGAAAGCTGCATGGTGCGCTTTGGGGCTGTTGATAAATCGAATACGATGACGCTGGATGCGGCGATGAATTTTTTCCAGGAGGCGGCGATCAGCCACGCGGAAAACCTGGGGGTAGGGCGCGAGGCAATGGCGCGGACAAACCAGGTGTGGCTGCTCTCGCGGATGTCGGTAGCGGTGGACCGCCGGCCGGAATTCGGAGAAACCGTCACGGTACGCACATGGCCCCGGGGCGGCGAAAAGCTCTTTGCCCTGCGCGATTACGACATACGCGATGCCAATGACGTTCCGGCGGTCCGCGCCCGAAGCTGCTGGATAATAATCGACATGGAAAAGCGCCGCCCCATGCGCCCCCAGTCCATTATGGACACCATGCCCAAAAACGAAGGGATGGATTCGCTGTCCGCCGCCGCCGCCCTTGAACAGCGCCCCTCCCTGCTAAAGGCCCTGGAACGCCGGGCGCTGTACAGCTATGTAGACTACAACGGCCATGTGAACAATGTCAGCTACATACGGTGGATAGAAGACGCCGTCGAACCGGCGCTTTTGGAACAGGCAAAACAAATGCGGCTGGACATCAACTTTATTAACGAAGTTTTGCCGGGCGAACTTACAACCGTATGGGCGGCCCAGATTGAGGAAAGCGGCGGCAGCGCCTTTGCTTTTGAGGGAAGAAAGCCCGAAGGCCAGCCGGCGTTCCGGGCGGAATTGCGCCTATATTCCCATCTTTAGGCAGAAATTAACGCCCGCACCCGCGCCCCGAAAGCTCTTGGCAAAATCCGGCGACTGCACCGATACGCCAAGATCAATTTCAAAGACCCTGAAGTTAAAAATAAAATCGAGGCTGTGCTTCCAGTTGCGATCGAGATAGCCCGTGCCGAGCGTGGTAACAAATACATTGCCAAGGTCCAGGCGGGCGCTAAGGCCGGCTTCAATAGAACCCTGTTCCGGATACAGCCTGTTAATTGAAAAGCCCAACTGGGGGCGCAGGGTGAGAAGGTTCGAATCGAAGAAGCGGTAGTTGGCGTAGAACAGCATCTTGAACGGGCGGTACACCGATTTGCCGCTGGAATTGGTGTAGTAGCCGGGAGTAAAATCTTCGGGGTAATGATATGCTTCTTTGGGAAATTCCCCGCCGTTAATCAGGTCGAGGATATCAATCAGCTCGGTGTCAACATACACCTCGTCTTTCAACTGCAGGTAGTGGTAAAGCTTCGCCTGAATGAAGGGAATATTGACAATGTCCACCCCCAGGTCGAGCCACGGGTACAGGGGATATTCCACGCACAGCCCCAGATCAAAACCAAGATTATCGTTCAGAATGCCGGGAATGTCATTGAGGTCAAAATTATCCTGCAGGACGTTCATGCCGTCGTCGGCGATTCCCTCCATGCTGATGAGGCTGTACACCTTCAAGTCGTATTCTAGCGACAGGCGCTCGCGGTTAAAGCTGTACCATACGCGCGGCTCGGCATACACCACCGGCAAATACGCCGACGGCCGTATTTTTACCTTGAAATTATTGGCATGAAAGAAAATGGGAACGCCGACAACGTTGACAAAGACCGCAGCCCCTGCGCCGGTTTTCAGTCTTTTCTCAATTTCCAGGCTGAGTATGCTGCCCGAAAGCGAAACATTCCCGAATACATCAACACGGGCAAGGTCCAGCCCCATGCCCCACTTGTCCCTCCAGTTAAAATTAAGCGAAAGGGGCGTAATGGATGCGCCGAAATCGAGCCGGATGCCGCTCAGGACATCGTCAATGTTAAAAACAGCCGTTTCTTTTAGAATATCCATTGCCGCGACAACATC
>WRJO01000011.1 GCA_009778545.1 Treponema sp.
CAACTACCGCCGGAAGCTCGGTGTTGCGGTTTTTCCATTGGATTGAAACCGCTTCGGTAATTGGGTAATTTGACGTTTTACCGTCAGCAAGGGTAGATCGCACTTCACTCTTAATGGTGAGCCCCAATTTTTGGCGTATCTCTTCATTAATGACCAGCGTCCATGCTCCGGTGTCGGGTATTGCGTCCACTTTCAGGTTGCGGATTTGGCTTTCGTTGATATACCCGCGAATGGCAGCCCCCCTGTCTGTACAGTTCTCCAGTGTGATTTCTTCCATAAATGTCCCCATATTCTCCTCCTGGCAGTATAACCGTTAATAACGGTTTTTAATAGTGAGAAATCCTTAAGAGTTTCTCTGCCCATCGCCCCTACGCTTGCTAAAGCAAGCTTACTTTATTGTTACAGAAGCTATTATTTGGGCTCTCGCCATGCTGCTTTTTCATAAATGACACAGCTTAACGCTGTGCTTTTCTTATGGCGTATGGCGAGAAGTTGCGATTTGCTTTAATATTTGCAAAAAAAAATCCAACCCCAAAAACCCGTTGCCAGCTACCATATTTTTTGCAGCAGAAATGTATGCCCGTACATACAACGCGGCCAAACTTGCCCTAAAATTTTTCCGTAAAACCCCGACAGAGCGGGCGGCGCGGGGGCTGGCAAAAATCTGGGGTGCCTAAGAAAAAGCACTGCATTAAGCAGTGTCTATAAAAAAGAGTTGGCATGGCAAGAGCCCCAAAAGAGCCACTGTAATAATGAAGGCGGGCTTGCGCAGACCGCAAAGCGGTCTGATAGCAACCCTGCGGGCGACCGCCTGCGGAGCCACCTAACCACTAATACTTGGTGCTTAGAGAATCTATCCATATATCACCTTATTAGTGGTCAGGCATTTTTTCTATCCTGGTTTTAGAATTTTCTGGCTCGTCTCCTACGGCGGGGAGTCCAGAAATTTTTTGCCAGCCCCCGCGCCCCCGCGCCGCCCGCTCTGTCGGGACTCTAGTGGTAAAATTATGCCCCTCCATTAAAAGCAGAAATGTATGCCCCACCGCTCCCCCCTAAAATATAAGCAGAAATGTATGCCCGTACATACAACGCGGCCAAACTTGCCCCGCATTTACTCACCATAGCCCCGGCGGGAAGCGGCGCGGGGGGCGCGGGCTGGCAAAAAATTTCTGGGATTCCCCGCCGTAATAGACCTGTGAATACAATTAAAAACTAGGGTACAAAATAGGCTGACCGGTATGAGAATCATGATAAACACGCATATTTTGGAATGACTCTGTACTTACGTTGAAAACTAAAAACCGGTCAGGGGCTGTGAAGGCGGATTCCCCCAGATTTTTGCCAGCCCGCGCCCCCCGCGCCGCTTCCCGCCGGGGTTTTGTTATTCCATTCGGGTCAAGTTTGGCTCCGATCACTTTCTACCGGCATACATTTCTGGTATCCTCGTAACATGGGATGCGTCGCTTTTACCGGCGGGGGAACCGGCGGGCATATCTACCCCGGGCTGGCGGTCGCCGAAAAGCTGAAAAACCGGCTGGGGCAGGGCTGCAGAATCATCTGGATTGGCTCAAACAGGGGCAGGGATCGCGCCATCGTGGAAGAAGCAGGGCTTGATTTTTTTGGCATACCCGCCGGAAAACTCAGGCGGTACTTTTCCCTCAGGACGATTCCCGACGCCTTTAAGGTGGCAGCCGGTTTTTTCGCGGCGCGGAGCATACTGAAAAAACAGCGGGTAGATTTGCTTTTTTCCAAGGGCGGCTTTGTCAGCGTGCCGCCCTGCGCCGCCGCCGCTTCGCTGGACATTCCCGTTTTTACCCATGAGTCGGACTTTAGTCCGGGCCTTGCAACAAGGCTTAACCTGCGCTTCGTGCGGCGGAGCGGGGGCAGGGTGTTTACCGCTTACGAAGATACCGCCGCCTTCCTTCCCGCCGCCCTGCGCGAAACGGTAACGGTCAGCGGCAACCCGGTGCGCCCCGTCTTCCGCGCCGCCGATCCGGCAAAGGGGCGGGCGTTTTTGGGGCTTGCCTCGGACCAGCGGCTTCTGGCCGTCCTGGGGGGCAGCCAGGGGGCGAAGGAGATCAACGATCTGGTACGCGGGTCCCTGGACGAGCTGTGCCGCCATTATACGGTGCTGCACCAGTATGGGCCTGATCAGGAATGGGACCTGCCCAGGACGGACCGCTACATCCCCCTGCCGTATATCAACGAGGAAATGCCCCACGTGCTTGCGGCGGCAGAGCTGGTTCTGGGGCGCAGCGGGGCCGGCACGGTGTGGGAAAGCGCCGCCCTTGGCAAGCCGATGATCCTCGTCCCGCTGAGCGGATCCGGCACGCGGGGGGATCAGATCGAAAACGCCCGCTATTTTGAAAGGGCGGGTGCGGCGCAGGTCTTGTCCGGCGCAGAGGCCGCCGCCGGGGGCCTTTCCCGCGCGGTCGGCGCGCTTGCACAGGATGGCGCTAAACGGGAGGCAATGGCGCAGGCGGCGCGGCGGATTGGAGGTCTTGACGGCGCTTCAATAATTGGAGATTCTATAGTCGAATTCATTTTTGCGAGGGGATGGGCTGGCTGATGGACGTTGCAATTATCGATATCGTATTTATCATAATAATCGCCGGTTTTGCCCTGCGCTGCGCCGCCAAGGGCTTTGTCAGCGCGCTCATGTCCATTGCCGCCCTGATCTGCGCCCTGCTGGCCGCCATTTTCTTTTTCAGAAACGGCGCATTGATCATCAGAAAATATCTGCTATCGGATATTAAGGTGCTCCCCGAAATAATTTCGTTCATTTTGCTTTTCCTGGTTATTTTTACCGTCGTCAAACTGTTTGAGATTTTTCTGAGAAACAGCGTCCAGATCATCAAACTTGGCGCGGCGGATCGTTTTTTGGGATTAATTTTTGGCATTGCCCAGGGGACTGTGTTTGTCTGCCTGCTGCTGTTCATCTTCAACATTCAGCCTTTCTTTAATGTAGAGCCTTTTTTAAGGGAGAGCTTTTTCGCGAAAATGCTCATGCCGTTTATTTCCGGGGACAAAAAAGAAGTGCTGGATACCGTTGTCCTCTTAGGCGGACATTGATGCATGTTTGAAAATATCATCGCGCAGCCCTGTACCGATCAGCTTCGTTCCGATGTGCTATCCGGCAGGCTTGCCCCATCCATGCTGTTCTTCGGGCCGCCGGCTTCGGGGAAGGGCAGCGCCGCCATCGAACTTGCCCGCGCCCTTTCCTGCGAGGCCGCAGCCGCGCCGTGGAACTGCGCATGCCCTTCCTGCGCCCGGCATCGCTCCCTCATGCACGCCGATTTGGCGATGATTGGCCCGCGCGGCTTTGCTGCGGAAATTGCCGCATCCCGCGCCGCCTTTCTCCGCGATACATCCTCGGCTGCTGCGCGTTCGCTGTTTATCCGCTCGCTGCGGAAACTCCTTGCCCGCTTTTCGCCGTCCGTCTGGGAATACGAGCCAAAGTCGAACAAGTCAAACCCGCTGACGTTATTGCAGTCGCTGGAAGAAGAGCTTGACGAGTTTGAATCGCAGACCGCCGAGCCGTTAGTCGAAATACACGCCGTCGAAAAGCGCAGCGAAAATCTTGCGAAAAACGCCTGCAAACTTGAGGACGAGTGGATAAGCGACGCCATTCCCATCGGCCAAATTCGCAAGGCGGCCTGGTGGAGCAGGCTCTCCCCGGCGGGAAAACGAAAAACGCTGATCATCGAAAACGCCGACCGGATGAAGGACGAGGCGCGCAACTCCCTGCTCAAGCTGCTTGAGGAGCCGCCCGAATCGATCAGCATAATCCTTACCGCCCAGCGCCGCGAGACAGTCCTGCCGACGATCCTCTCCCGGCTGCGCCCCTACCGCTTTGTGGCCCGCAGCGCCGGTGAAGAACGGGAGATCATCCGCAGGATTTTCAGGGACGGCGAAGCCGCAGAATATGCCGCCGCCGCGTCCGGACTTGTGGAAGCCTACCTCAACTCGTTTCTGCCGCAGTCGTCGGAAAAACTCCTTCCCCTGGCGGCATTTTTTATCGCGGCGGTTGCCCGCTCCGCCGCTGTCTTTGCCAAAAGCAGGGGCGCGGCAAACATATCTCCGGCGCTCAACGCCCTTGGCGGCTACTGCGCCCCGATAGCCGAGACGGCAGGGTTTGAGCGGACGTCGGAGGTAAAGGAAACCGTCGCGGCGCTGCTGTCCCGCAGCGGCAGTTTTGAGGGGCGGTCGTTTCCCCGCTTCCTTGCCCTGGCGCTGGACCTTGTCTCATGGTCGCTCGAACAGCATGGCCCCGCCGTTATCGCCTGCCGCGAAATCTGGAAGAAGCGGATTGGCGAGGCGCAGGCAGCCTGCGGCGTCTGGAACCAGCGGCCCGAACTTGCCCTGGAAGCGTTGTTCGTCCGGCTCAGGGAAGATATGGTATCATGAGCAAGTCATGTTCGGTTTTACTGCGCGGTTATCCAACCGCGCTGGATTAAGGTTACTATGAGCGGCTTTTACCGGCGGGCGCTGAGCAAGATCGGCAAGATGACCGAGGAACAGTGCCGGGAACTGCTTGTTGCCGCTTCCGCCGAAGTTATCCGGCTGGAAGCCGTGCTGGACTCGCTGCCGTCGGGCATTCTTGTCTGCGACGAAAAACACTCCATCGTCAAGGCGAATAAATCCGCCCTGCGCCTGCTCCCCCTGACCCACAGCGAAGGCGGCCCCCTGTGGGAACTTATCCCCGACGAACGCATCTCCGCCTTTTTTAGGCAGACCCTTTCGGCGGCGGAGCATGTGCTGGAATGTGAAATGTACGTGGAAGCGCAGGGCATGAACCGGCTGCTTTCTATCGGCGTGCATCCGCTGGTGGACCGGCGGCGGATAACCGGCTCGCTCATTTACATCGACGACATCACCGAGAAACGGCACCGGGAGATGCGGCTGCGCCGCGCCGAGAACCTTGCCAGCCTGACCACCCTTGCCGCCGGCGTAGCCCACGAGATCAAAAATCCGCTGGCGGCGATTTCGATCCACCTCCAGCTTATGCAAAAAACGCTGACAAAAAAAAATGCCGCCAAAGGCGGCGGTGCCAAAGGCAATGCCAAAAGCGGTAATGCCAAAGGCGGCGCCAAAACTGGCATGGCAGACCCGGTAATCGACAAATACTTCGGCATACTGAACGAGGAAGTAGACCGCCTGAACCGAATCGTCGTGGACTTCCTGTTCGCCGTGCGCCCCATGACCCTGGACCTGCGCGAGGGCGACATCAACGCGCTGATTGCCGAGCTTGCCGAATTTATCCGTGCCGAGCTGAAACAGTCGAACATCGACCTGCTGGTAGAAACCGGCGCTCCACTTCCGCCGGTGCTTTTCGACGAGCGCTACATGAAACAGGTCATGCTCAACCTTATCAAAAACGCCCAGGCGGCAATGCCTTCCGGCGGCCTTTTGACCATTGCCACCATCGGCGCGGACAACGAAGTGCGGATAAGCGTCTGCGATACCGGCGTGGGGATCAGCCAGGAGAACCTCAAAAAGATGTTCGAGCCGTACTATACAACCAAGGTTAACGGAACCGGGCTGGGGCTGACCCTCACCTACAAGATCATACGTGAACATCAGGGCGATATAACGGTAGATTCGCGGGAAGGGGAGGGAACTGACTTTGAGATCAGCCTGCCAGTTTATCATAAGGAACATAAACTAATTTCGTATGAAACAAGTGGGCTGACACCAAATGCCGAAAAGGGGGCGGGCGCATGATGAATTTCAAACTCCTCATTGCCGACGATGAAAAAAATATCCGCGAAGGTCTTGCCAGAACCTTTGAGGAGGACGGCTACGAGACGGTCTGCGCCGCCGACGGCGAGGAAGCGTGGAAGCTCTTCGGCAAGGGCGACATAGACCTGGTCATTACCGACCTGCGAATGCCCGGAATCGACGGCGAAGAACTTATGCGCCGGATACTGTCGCTAATACCGGGTTTTCCGGTGATCATCCTGACCGGCCACGGCTCTATTGACAACGCGATCAGCACCACCCGCGAGGGCGCGTGGTATTATTTCACCAAGCCGCCCAACCTCGACCAGCTTTCCCTTTCGGTAAAACGCGCCCTGGAAAACAGGATGCTCGTTCTGCGGAACCGCGAACTGGCGGCCGAGATTGAGCGCAGCCGCCTGTCGAGCAGCATGATCGGCAAGTCGAGCGCCATGAAAAAAGTCTTTGACACGATAAGCCGCGCCGGCCCGACAAAGGCGTCGATTTTGATCACCGGGGAATCGGGCGTCGGCAAGGAGCTGGTCGCCGACGCGATACACGAGCTTTCGCCCCGCCGCGACAAGCCCCTGGTCAAGGTTAACTGCGCCGCCCTGTCGGAGAGCCTTCTGGAAAGCGAACTGTTCGGCCACGAAAAAGGGGCGTTTACCGGCGCGGTATCCCGGCGGCGGGGCCGCTTCGAGCTTGCCAACGAGGGAACCCTTTTCCTCGACGAGATTGGCGAGATCGATCAGAACATACAGGTAAAACTTCTGCGGGTGCTGCAGGAGCGCAAGTTTGAACGGGTTGGCGGCGAAGGCACCATCGAAACCGACGTCCGCATCATTGCCGCCACCAATAAAGATTTAAAAGAAGAAATCGAAAAGGGCAATTTCCGCGAAGACCTGTACTTCCGCCTCAACGTGGTCGGCGTCGCCGTTCCTCCCCTGCGCGACCGGAAGGACGACATCCCCCTGATGGCGGCAAGCTTCCTGCGGGAATTCGCCGCAGAAAACGGCAAGGCCGTCGAAGAGATCCACGAAAAGGCGTATTCGCGGCTGTTCGCCTACGACTGGCCGGGCAACATCCGGGAACTCCGCAACTGCATCGAAAGCGCCGTGGTAATGTGCAGCAAAAAGGTCATCACCGTGGACGATCTGCCACCGTCGCTGCAATCCGCCGGTGAGGAGGACTCGGTGCGCATCCCCCTGAACATCAGCTATGACGAAGCGGAAAAACTCATCCTGCGCGCCGCCATTCATTTTCATAAAGGCAATAAAAGCAAGGCCGCCGAAGCCCTGGGAATCGGGCGGAAAACCCTGCACCGCAAACTCGGCGAATCCGAAGACGATTGAAAGCGCAAATCACTTCTAATGAAATATTTTCATGGCAATAGCCGTACAAAATACATGCGGGCAGTAGATAGCATTTTCAAAATAGGATACACTAATTGTGAAGATAATTACATTTTGAGGAGTAAGAAGCGATGAAAAAAACAGCAGCATTGTTGGGGTGTATCGCCTTGGCGATAACTGTCGGGTTTCTGGCGATTTCCTGTAGAAACAGTTCGTCATCGAAACGTGATCCGGAACCGTTGTTCATCATAGTAAACCATCAGTCGACGGCAAAGCTCAAATACGTCATCGGCGAGGAGTTCGACAAAAGGGGAATTGTTGTTACGGTTGTGTACAACGATTATTCCACCGAGCTGATCCCCGCTGCGGATTGGGACTTTTCCGGGTTTGATTCGGACACGATGGGCGTACAGGAAATTACGATTGTCTACGCAAGAAAAACGGCGAAATTCCTCATCGAGGTAGTGGGGCTTTCCGGACTTGAAATTACCAGAGAGCCGGACAACATGAAATGCGCCGTTGGCGAAAGGCCCGACCTGACCGGCCTGGAAGTTACCGCGCTATACAGCGACGACACCGTTGGGATCGTGCCGTTTGCGGACCTTAACGTTAACTATGCCGCCTTTAATAATACGACAGTAGGAAACCAAACCCTTACCATTACCTACGGCGGGAAAACCGTTCAGCTTACGATAGTGGTCATTGAGGTTCTGGAAATTGAAGTTACCGCGTTTCCCGACAAAACCGCCTACAACATAGGCGATGCGCTGGACCTTGCGGGCCTTGAAGTTACTGCGACCTACAACGATGGCAGCCAGGAAATAATTCCGATAGCGGCGGACCATGTCTCCGGCTTTAGTTCGGCGGCAGTGGGCCAGATAGAGCTGACCATTACCTACAGCGGAAAAACGGCGGTGTTCTCGGTAACGATACTGGGCGTTCCCGCAGGAAGCAGCATCCAGACAAAGCTGGAATGGCTGGATCAAAACGTGATAAACGGCGGAACCTATGTTCTGGAAGTTACCGCGAACGAAGACCTTGCCGACCATGTGCTTTTCGACGGTGCCAAAAGCGACATTACCATCATCCTGACGGGAAGCGGAATAATAACCATTTCCGGAAAAGGCTCGATCTTTGAAATAGGAGAGGGCGTAACGCTGATTTTGGAAAGCGGCATTACCCTGCGGGGAACCACAGCTAACGACAGCCCGCTGGTATTGGTTAATGCCGGGGGCAAGCTCATTATGAACGAAGGGTCGGCAATCACCGGCAACACCAACACCGGCAACGGCGGCGGGGGATTCGTTGCGGGCGACTTTACCATGACCGGCGGCGTTATTTCCGGCAATAGCGCTCTCGCCGGCAGCGGGGTGTATGTTGACGACGGCGGAGTCTTTGCCATGACCGGCGGAAGTTTTGTGAACAACGTTACCGACGGGCCCGGCGAAAGAATTATCGCCCTTGACAAGATTGAAGTTACCCACATTCCGACACAGACATTCCATAATATTGGCGATGATCTTAAAACCGAAGGACTTGTCGTTATCGCCTACTACATCGACGGCTCGGATCAGGATGTGACAGATGCCGTATTAATTACCGGCTTTGACAACACGGAAGCAGGGGTGCAGATCCTCACCGTTATTTACGAGGGCAAAACGGCGACATTCGAAGTTGACGTTGACGTTGAGGAGTACACCGTTACCTTTAACCCCAACGGCGGAACCTGGTGGGATAATGATCCCGGCAATAAAACCCAAGATACGGCGGAAAATTATCACTTTACAGCCAGGAGGTATGAAGATCCTGCCATAGCCAATTACGACTTTGGCGGCTGGTATGCCAATTACGGTACCGGTACGGAAAAACAATGGGATTTTACCCAAACCGTTATCGAAGACATGACCCTGACAGCTAAATGGGTAGACTTAACAGAGGCAGACTTTGGATCGGCGAGTGCGAACATATCCAATACATTCACTGTTACCACCGCCGCGCAATGGAATACCACCCGAACGACCATTGCCAACGGAGGCAATAACAGGAACTACATCATCAATGTCGCCGCTGGCTTTACCAACCTTGCGGGAATTACAACCAACACATTTGGTTCTGCCACCGGAATAAAAGTGGCGGTACGTGGAGATGGAGCTAACCGGACGATTGCCATCAACAGCAACGGACAGGCGCTGACCGTCGGCGAAAACCAGACAGTTATTCTGCGGGACATTACCCTGAGCGGCAGGGGGAATGGCAGCGGCGGAGGTACTAATAATAATGCCTCACTAGTTCGCGTTAATAACGGCACGCTGGAGATGAAGGGCAGCTCGGGAATAATCAACAACAATTATGTGCCGGCTACCAACCAGCTAAGCTGGGGCGGCGGCGTGTATGTTAACGGCGGAACGCTGATTATGCGGAACAGCGCCAGAGTATCTGGTAATATAGCCCGATACCCCGGACTCCAAAACAACCAATACTACGGCGGCGGGGTGTATCTAACGTCCGGCGCAACCTTCCAGATGTTCGGCGGGACCATTTCCGGCAACCAGGCCCGCACCTACAATGGCACCGCCGGCAGAGCCTATGGCGGCGGGGTGTATGTGGGGGCAAATTGTACCTTCGAGATGAACGGCGGGACTATCTCCACTAATGAGGCACGGAATAACACGGCGCCGACCAATGCCACCGGTTTTGGCGGCGGGGTGTGTAACGCGGGAACCTTCCACATAGTTGACGGGGTAATCACTGGAAATGTCGCCCATGGCGGCGGGTCGCAGGTATTCGGCGATGCCCAGTACGGGGTTTACCGTGACAACGCATGGATCAACAAGGGCGTTATCGGAACCACCAACAGTCTAATCGAAGTGGTGAACGGCATAAAAATGCAGTAGATCGCTTATGGGGAATGGGGGCTAAACCCTCATTCCCCTATTTCTTTAAATGAAAGCCCATCATTTTCATTCGTTTATAAAAAAGCTACTAACTGGTCGATCTGTCGCTTAAGGCGGTAAAGATGGCGGTTTATTAAAAAAAATGGAATTGCTTAAAAAAAATGTGTATATTATAGGAAATGAGGCATAATCTTAGAGGCTCAATTGTACAATTACTGTTAGCTGCACTCATCGCCCTTTCGCTGCCGGCCTGCAGCGACGGTACGCCGGAGAAATCCGTCGTGAGTATTTTTATCGCCGCGCAGCCGTCAAAACTCCTGTACAGGATCGGCGAAGACCTGGACACCGGCGGCATGATCGTCACCGCCCTCTATAGCGACGCTTCCACGGCAGAAATTACCGGCTACGACATGGACGGGTTCGATTCCGAAACGGATGGAATAAAAATAATAATCGTCAGCTACAACGGCAAAATGGCAGGTTTCGGCGTAATGGTCATTGAATTGGCGGTGTACGAAATTCAGGTTGCCAACGAGCCCTTTGCCGCCAAATGCGCCGTTGGCGAGGACCTGGATCTAACCGGCCTTGTTATCGGCGTTGGCTACACCGACGAAACCATTGTATTGCTCGAACCTTTTGCCGGGCCGGGGGGGCAGATGCTCACCGTCGCCTATGGCGGCAAAACTGCGGAAATACCGGTAAGGGAAATCGATGTTTCCGATTTTGACACCGGCAATTTGCCGGAATGGCCGGCGATTCCCGGCTTTGACAGCGCGTCATTGGGTGAGCAGGCGGTCACCCTGGGCTACGGCGGCAAAGACACAAAATACACGGTAACGGTTATTGAAGTTACCGAGATCGATATTGCCGCTTTTCCGGATAAGCTCAGGTACAGCACCGGCGAAGCGCTGGATTTGGCGGGGCTGGAAGTTACCGTACTGTACAGCGACGATACCAGGGAAATTGCGCCAGTTTCGGCAGAACACGTCAGCGGTTTTGACAGCGAAACGCCGGGCGTTAAATTGCTGACGATAAGCTACGGCGGCAGCGAGGTACGGTTTACGGTAACGGTAGTAGGGCTGAACAGCCTTACCCTTAAACGGCGGCCGTATAAAACAACCTACTCGATCGGCGAGGCGCTGGACACTACGGGCCTTATAGTAGAGGCTTCCTACACCGACGGTATCGAAAAAAATGTTACCGAAGAAGTTACTTTTACCGGTTTTAATACCGGCGGGACGGGATCAAGAATCGTCTATGCCGGATACGGCGGAAGGACGGCGCCGTTTACCATAGTGGTGGTTAGCGAGGTTGTCGTCGAAAGAAGTACCCTGCAGGACAAGCTTGCGTGGATGCATTCCGATGCCGCAAGCGGCGGAATCTACCTTTTAAACATAACGGCGGATGAATCGCTCCCCCCCCAGGAACTTGATTATAACGGCAAAAACAACATTACCGTTATTCTGAGGGGAACCGGCGGCGAAAGAACGATTTCCCTTGTGGGGGACGGTTCATTTTTTACGGTAGGCAGCGGCATCAGGCTGGTGCTGGACAGCGGCGTTACCCTCCAGGGCGGCGGAGTAACGGTTAACACGGGCGGAACCTTCGTGATGAACGGAGGCAGCCTCGGGGGCAATGCCGTGTCCGGCGCGGGAACCATAGTCGCCGTCGCCAAAATTGAAATTGCCAACCAGCCGATTCAGCGGGTATACCCAATCTATGCATCCGCCGATTCGCTGGACGTTGAGGGGCTGGAAGTTACCGCGACCTATTTCGACGGCTCAACGAAAACAATGCCGGTTACCGGCGGCCATGTTACCGGGTTTAACCCCAACATGCCGGGCGAGCAAACCCTTACCGTTACCATAGACGACAAAACTGCAACGTTCAGCGTAACGATCGTCACCGCAATCGCCACCGTTTACTTTTACCCCGACGGCGGTTCATGGAACGGCGATTTCGCCGTCAAATCTGCGGAAGCGATACCGGAACTGAATTGCACCGTTCTGCGGCCCGACGACCCTTCCAGGGACCATTTTGTGTTCGGCGGCTGGTACACGGCCGACAACGCCGAATGGGATTTTACCGCCGTCGTTGCCGGCGATACTGCGCTGACGGCGAAATGGCTCACCGTGAACGACGCGGACTTTGGATCGGGCGCAGCCGCGCCATCCGTTATCTATGTTACCAATGCCGGTCAGTGGGCCGATGCCCTCGGCGCCATTGCCGTCGGCGGCAGCTACCGGAACTACGTCATCAACGTCGCCCAAAACATCGACAGCCTGGAGGGGACAACCGCCAGCTCGTTTGGCGCCGCCGCAGGAATAAAAGTCGCCATACGGGGCTATAACGGCAGCAGGACGGTCTCGGTAAACACCGACGGAAGGGCGCTGACCGTCGGCGCGGGGCAAACCGTGATACTGCGGGATCTGACTCTGGGCGGCAGGGGAATTGATAACGTTAACAACAATTCATTGGTCCGCGTTGAATCTTCCGGCACGCTGGAGATGCGGGGCAGCGCCGGAATAATCGAGAATTACTTTATGGCCCCCGCCAATGGCAGGAGCTACGGCGGCGGCGTGTATGTGAACGGCGGAACGTTCATTATGCGGGACAGTTCCCGCGTGTCGGGCAACGCGGCGATCATGCACATGAACAACAACCTTGCCTATTACGGCGGCGGCGTGTATGTAACCGCCGGTGGAATTTTTAAAATGTATGGAGGGACAGTCGGGGGGGACAGCGAGGACCTGGCAAATATGGCCGCCACCTACAGCGGCGCTGGTTCTGCCTACGGCGGCGGCGTGTATGTAAATGCCGGAAGCACCTTCGAGATGAACGGCGGGATTATTAGCGGCAACGGCGCCGGCGCGTACAGCGATCAGGACCTTCCGAGGGGCTGGGGCGGCGGCGTGTACAACATGGGAACCTTTCGCATAACGGAAGGAACCATCGCCGGAAATATCGCGCGGGGAGGAGGGGGACAGTTGTTCGGCAACGACGCCCAGTGCGGCTATTTCCGTGGAGGCATCTGGAACACCATCGGCGGGCAGTCCGCCACCGACGACATCATCGTGGTGAGGAACGGGGCGCCGATTCCTTCCGACCTGGTTGATGAGCTGCTGCAGCGATGACATGGGGACAAGCATGAAAACAACATTTGCATTTTTGATGACACATAACAAAAAAAGCCCCAGGCTGTCCCTTTGCGCCGGATTCCTTGCCGCCGCCCTGTCGGCAGCGGCTGTGTTTGCCGCCTGCGGCGACGATTCGACGAATAAAACCCTCGTTAACATTTTTGTTGCCGAACAGCCGACAAAGGTAAAGTACGCCCTTGGCGAGGAATTTGATCCGGAAGGCCTGGTTGTCGTCGGTTTTTTCAGCGATGCTTCCGTAACAGAAATTACCGGCTATGTGTTAACCGGGTTTGACTCGGAAACAATGGGGTTCAAGGATATCGAAGTCAGCTACGGCGGCAAAAAATCCGGTTTTACGGTAGAGGTAGTGGGGCTTTCGGGAATCGAAATTACCAGCCCGCCGGATAATGCCCGCTGCGCCGTCGGCGAAGATCCGGACTGGGCCGGCCTGGAGATTACCGCGATATACAGCGACGGATCCAGGAATGTCGTGCCGAACGAAAAAGCCTCCATGAGCGCTTTTGACAATTCCACAGCGGGAGAGCAGGTTATTACCGTAACCTATGGCGGCGAAACTGCGGAATTTACCGTCGAGTTTATCGGAGTTGCCGGAATTGAAATTTCCAAATGGCCGGCAATCTCGCGGTACGCCGTCGGCGACGAACTGGACATAACCGGCCTTGAAATTACCGTCACCTACACAGACGCAACGAACGAAACGATCCGCATGTCCGAAGGGCACGTTACCGGTTTTGACAGCATGGTGCCGGAAGAGCAAACACTTACCGTTACCTACGGCGGCAGAACTGCAACTTTCACGGTCGAGGTAATCGGGCTTTCGGGAATTGTCGTAAGCAGGCAGCCGGACAAGCTGGTCTACTACAACGACGAACCGCTGGACCTTACCGGCCTGGTAATAACGGCCTGGTACAGCGACGGCGCCGAAAAAATTGTTACCCAGGCGATTACCGTCACCGGATTTGACGGCAGCCAGCCCGGAGATCACGAAATTACCGTTACCTACGGCGACATCTACGGCGAAGACGCGGCATCTTTCACCGTTACGGTAATTTACTATACGAGCGCCGCCGGGAGCACCATTCAGGACAAGCTTGCCTGGCTGAGCGCCAATGCGGAAAGCGGTGAAATTTATTTGCTGGAAGTTACCTCGGACGCGTCGCTTGCCCCGCACACGCTTTCCTACGGAAGCATGTCAGACATCATCATTATCCTCAGGGGGGTAGGCGGCGAAAGAACCATATCCCGTTCAGGGGCATCCGGCGCTATTTTTACCGTTGGCAGCGGCGTAACGCTGGTATTGGACGGCGGCGTTATTTTGCAGGGCGGCGGGGTGTATGTTAATGCAGGCGGCAAATTTACCATGGACGGTGAGACGGTTTCCGGCCCTGCCAATATAACCTCGCTTGTTAAAATAGAAATTACCCAGCAGCCGCTTCAGCGTGTGTATCCGTACGGCTGGGAAGACCCGCTGAACATTACCGGCCTTAAAGTTACCGCCGTCTACATCGGCTCTTCGTCGGAAGTATCGGTAACGACAAGCCACATCACCGGCTTCGACCCCGAACTGCCGGGAGAACAGGCCCTTACCGTTACCTGGGAAGGCAAAACCGCGACATTCGGGGTAACGGTGCTCGCCGGGGTCTTTACCGCCTACTTCGACCCCAACGGCGGCGTTCTGGACGGCAGCACGGGCATCAAAGCGGTGGAAGCGATGCTTGAACTGATGGGCACCATCCTTAAACCCGATGATCCGGTCAGAACCGGTTACGCATTCGGCGGCTGGTACACGTCGGACAACATCGAATGGAATTTTATCAATGCCCCTGCCCATGACATGGTACTAACCGCAAAGTGGCTTACCCACAATGACGCGGACTTTGGCCCTGGGGCAAACATACCCGCCGCAAACATTTTCGATGTTGCCACCGCTGTCGAATGGGCCAGCGCCCTGAGCGCTATTGAAGGAGGCGGCAACAACAGGAACTACATCATCAATGTTACTTCCGACATCGCCAACCTGGGTGGAAAAACAACCAATTCATTTGGCTCCGCCGCGAGAGGAATACGGGTGTCCATACGGGGCGAAGGCCGCAAAGTGTCGATAAATTCCAACGGAAGGGCGCTGACGGTCGGCGCAAACCAGACGGTGATACTGCGGGACCTGGAGCTGAGCGGCAGGGGGAACACCAATAGCAATAACACCGCGCTGATCCGGGTAGAATCCGGCGGAACGCTGGATATGCGGGGCAGCGCCGGCATAACCAATAATTTCAATCAGGCGACGGCAACCTCCGGCGCCAACGGCAGCGCATACGGCGGCGGGGTGTATGTTGACGGCGGAACATTGATCTTACGCGATAGCGCCCATATATCGAGCAATGCGGCCCGTATTAATACCAATCAAAATTTAAATTATCACGGCGGCGGCGTTTATGTAACTTCCGGTGGAACCATTAAGATGTTCGGGGGAACAATCGGGGGAGAGACGGGTGCGTCAGCCAATGTAGTATTAACCTACAATACCGGTTCCAACAACTGCGGCGGCGGGGTGTATATAGAAGCAGGTTCCACTTTTGAGATGGGCGGCGGGATGATTATCGGCAACGGCGCTGTGAATACTACCGGCACCATCAACGGACGGGGCGGCGGGGTGTTTGTGGTTCCAGGCGGAACCTTCCGCATAACCGACGGGACAATCGCCGGAAATTTAGTTGGGACAATCAATACTACTTCTCTTGTTGTCACGGCTACCGCCAACGGCAAGGGATCGCAGCTGTATGGCAATGCCCAATGCGGCTATTTTACCGGCGACATATGGAATAGCGTCAACGGCACGGTAACCATTGACGACACAATATTTACCATCGAAGGCAATCTGACAACCACCGACAAAGCAATTGTGGTTAGGAACGGGGTCAGAATACCGGAAGACATGATTCCGGACGAGCTTAAGCCTTGATGCATGATCATGGGGAGCAAACGATGAAAGCAGCGGTTAGATTTTCGGCCTTAATCATATTGGCGGCGGTTTTTGCCTTGTTGTTTCCGGCGTGTAACAATGGAACCACCGGGAAAATCACCATCCTGAGCATTTTTGTCGCCGCGCCTCCGGCGAAACAGACTTACACTGTCGGCGAAACGCTCAACACCGACGGCCTTGTGGTTATCGCCCTTTACAGCAATGCTTCCACGGCAGAAGTTACCGATTATGATCTCAGCGGGTTTGACTCCGAAACAGCGGGGCGAAAAACCGTTTTTATCGAATACGACGGCAAAACCACCGAATTTACCGTTCAGGTAGTGGGCGTTACCAAAATTGAAATTACCAGCCCTCCTAAAAATGCCAAATGCGCGATTTATGAAGAGCCGGACTTAACCGGCCTTGTTGTTACCGCATCGTACAGCGATGGAACCGTGGAAATCATTGCGGTCACCATGGACAACATCACCGGCTTTGACAGGACAAAAACGGGGGAGCAAACCCTTGCCATTATCTACGGAGGGGCATCCGCCGAATTCACCGTGACGGTTGTAGAGGTTAGCAGGATAGAAATTTCCGGCCAGCCGGCAAAAACCGAATACCGCATAGGCGATCTTCTCGACATTACCGGCCTTGAGATACAGGTGCATTACAGCGACGGCCCTGTAGAAGCCATAGCGGTTTCGGCGGGGCATATCACCGGCTTTGACAGCACGATACCCGGGCTGCAAACCGCGGTTATTGCCTATGGGGGTAAAACCGCTTCCTTTAATGTTACGATAATCGGACTTTCCGGCATTGCCGTTACCAGGCTGCCCGATAAAACCGAATACCGCATGGGAGAACAGCTGAACCTTGCCGGCCTTGAGGTAACGGCCCGCTACAGCGACGGCGTTGAATTGGCAGCCGCCATTACCCCTGCCAACATCACCGGTTTTAACTCAGCGTCGATTGGGGTAAAAACCGTTATCATTGTCTATGCCGGAGAAACGGCGTCATTCGCCGTCAGGATCGTAGGCATCGCTTCGGGAAACACCGTGCAGGACAAGCTCGCGTGGCTGCAGGTAAACGCGGCAAGCGGCAACACCTATATTCTGGAAGTTGCCGCAGACGAAGAACTTGCCCCCCATGAACTGTACTATGCCGGCAGGACCGATATTACGATAATTCTGAAGGGAAACGGAAACGGCGGCGAAAAAATACTTTCTTCGTCGGGGAACGGCACGGTCATTTCGGTGGGCAGCGGCGTAACGCTGATACTGGAAAATGGCGTTACCATTCGCGGGGGAAGCAACAACGCCCCGCTGGTAAGCGTCGCAGGCGGCGGCGAAATGTTCATGCGCGACGGGGCGAAAATCACCGGCAACAGCAACCCGTCCGGCAGCGGCGGCGGTGTCTATGTCGGCACGGGCGGAACCTTCGATATGAGCGGCGGCGAAATCTCCGACAATGCCGCTTCCGACGGCGGCGGCGTGTATACGGACACCGGCGGAATTTTTATCCTGACCGGCGGCCGCCTTCATAACAATACCGGCAACGAGGTGTCCGGTACCGGCACGATAAATGCTTCGTTTATTAAAATAGATATCGTCAGCCTGCCGAACAAGATGCTGTACCTGTACGGCGATCCGCTGGACATTTCCGGGCTGGCGGTTACCGCCTCCTACATCAACAATTCGACGATACCGGAGCCGGTAGCGATAACCGACGATAACATCACCGGTTTTAACCCAGGGCAGACAGGCGAACAAATACTGACTATTACCTACGACGGCAAAACCGCCTCGTTCACGGTATCGGTCGTTGCCGTTGTTTTCTTTGACCCAAGCGGCGGAAGCTGGAACGGCAGTTACGACAGCAGAATGGAGTTTGCCGATGCCGCCCTGAATTACACGGTCATTCCTCCGGCAGTGCCGTCCCCGCCGTATAGCGGAGCGCACTTTGCCGGATGGTTTACCGGCGGCGACGAGGAATGGGTCTTTACCGATAGCGTTCCCGGCAGCATTACCCTTGCCGCCAAATGGCAGACGCTGGATGAGCTGGACTTTGGGCCCGGGGCGGAAATATCAAATACGTTCAGCGTTACCAGCCAGACAACGTGGAACAACGCCGTAAGGGATATTACCAACGGCGGCAACGATAAAAACTACGTCATCAATGTTACCGTCGACTTTAGCCGTCCGGGAATAACCGGATACACCTTTGGCGCGGCAAGCGGAATAAAGGTGGCGATACGGGGCACGGGCAGCGCCAGCCGGAGGATCTCCCTGAGTACCAATAATTCAGGATATTTGCTCTACATAAACGCCGGACAAACCGTGATAATGCGCGATCTGACTCTGTACGGCCTGGAACAGATTTGGAACGGCGTTGCGCCGCTGGTCCGCGTAGACAGCGGCACATTCGAAATGAAGGGCACCGCCGTTCTGGACCGCAACACCTATCGCAATCCTACCAACAACCGCGATACTTTTGCCGGAGGAATTCAGGTTTACGGCGGGACGTTCATCATGCGGGACAGCGCGAGGATATCCAGAAACAGGGGCTGGCACAACTGGGATAATCCTTCCTATGGCGGCGGGGTGTATCTTGCTTCCGGCGCTGTTTTTAAAATGTACGGAGGCAGCATTGCCGAAAACCACTCTTCCTACTACAGAACGACCAGCACGGGCGCTTACGGCGGCGGGGTGTACGTAGGTTCCGGCAGTACCTTTGAGATGCACGGAGGGGTAATTTCCGGCAATAAAATAACCAGGGATAACAATGCCACCGGCGGCGGCGCGGCGCAAGGCCTGGGAGGCGGGGTGTATGTTCATACCGGCGGAACCTTCCGCGTGATCGGCGGAACGATCTACGGCAACGCTGCTACCATTACGGCGGCCCTCAGAAATGTTACCACCAGCACCGGCCAGGGAGCGGCGCTGTACAGTGCCGGCGCGACCCAATACGGCGCTTTTGTCGGCGGCGTCTGGAAAAGCGGCGGCAGTTTGTCCACTACCAACAGCACGATCAGGGTGGTGAACGGAATTCTGCAGTAAAAGCTAGTAGTACAGGCTTTTGTACACCGCTGCCGCCGCCATGACGCGCCTGCCGTAGTCCCTGGTTTCGGCGTAGTCGGCGGTTTCCAGAAACAGGTTGGGCGGCAGATTTTGTGAGGCGGCGACCCAGCGGCGGACGCGGTTCATGCCGCCGTTGTACGCCAATATCGCCAGCAGGGGGTCTTCCATCCGCCCGTTGAGGTAGGCAAGGTACGACGCGCCAATGTGGATGTTGGCCGCCGGGTCGCGCAGGTTTACGGCGTTAACCTCCTGCCCGCTTTCGTCGGCGGCAATACGGCGGTAGTCGGGGCCCCCCTGCCGCAGGAGGCGGGCTGCCGCTTCTTCGGCGGTTGCCGGCATAAGCTGGGTAAGGCCCACGGCCCCGGCGGCGGAAACGGCGTTTTGGTCAAACGCGCTTTCCGTGCGGATCAGGGCGAACAGCAGCGGCGCTTCGATGCCTGTTTCCCCGGCGTATCGTTCGACCATCTCCCGGTACGGCCGGGGGTGGCTCAGTTCCAGGTCTTTCCGTATAGCCTGGTATCCATCCTGCCTTATGTACAGCGAAACCAGCCGCATCGACTGCTGGTACATTCCCGCCCCGCCGAGGGCTTCGGCAAGGCGGCGGAGTTCGCCGGGGGAAAGGCCTTCTTCCGCCGCCCTGATGTAGCGCGGGGCGAATTCGGCGGCATTGTGCCTGAAAAAGCCCAGGAGGAAGAGCATTGTTTCCGATTCATCGCTGCGGAAAGGGGCGCGGCTGGTTTCGCGGCGCAGGGCGGTTATGTCCAGAAAAGGCTCGTCCAGCGCCGCCGCGCTGAGGGACCGGTAATACAGCGCCGAAGCGCCCGCCTCATAGGCAGTGCGGAAATACGCCCGGATGGCAATTTCGGCGGGCAGCGCGGAATATTCGCCATCTGCCGATTCTTCTGCGGGAGGGATATTTGTCGCTGCCAGTTCACCAGCGCGGCGGATTGCTTCGGGCGGCAGCAGCCCCTCTTCCAGCGCCCTGCCGATGATCCAGGCGTACTGCGCCGCCGCCGCGCCCTGCCGGTCCCGCACCAGCGAAAAAACGCGCAGCAGATCGCCCCACTGCCGCCGCCGGACAAGTTCCCGCGCCAGCCGGCCCATAACGTCGGCAAAATAGGAATCGTCGCGCCATTGGGACACATAGGTTTCCAAAAGCGATATGGCGGCGGGGCCGGCTGCGTTGCTGCCTTCGGCAAGGGCGGAGTCCATCATGTACCAGATGCAGGAGTCGGCCTGGTCCGCCGGGTTTTCCGGGGCAAAGGGCAAAGCCCTGGCAAAGAATTCGTCGCACTGCCCGCCGCGATAGTGGGCGATTCTGCCGGAATAAAAAAGCAGCAGGAAGCGGATAAGGCTTTCCCCTTCATCGATATTTTTTTCCCATTCCGTGAACAGGGTTATCCCCTCGCTTCCCGTCGGCGTGTACTGGAAGGTCCTTCCCAGGTCGGCAAGCAGATCGGGGTATTGCACAAACAGTTCCGGCGAATCGCGCAGGGCGATGCGGAAGAAGAGCAGGGCTTCGCCGTAGCGGGAGCGGGACGCGGCAATGCGGCCGTCAATCGCCGCGTTTTCTGCTTCGGAAAAATGGCCGCCGGGAACGTCTTCTCCAGCCTTGCGCCATTCTGCCAGCGCCCATTGGGCGGCATCTTCCCGGAAACGGTCCCTGCCGCCCGAAAACAGCAGCGCCAGGGCTTTTTCGCGGCTTTCGGGAATGCCTTCTGCCGCCGCAATCGCCTCTGCCCAGGACCCGGCGGCTTTCAGGCGGATTTTCGCCATTGCGCTCCGGGGCAGGGGATGCCCGGCATGGCGCATGCTCATCAGCTCTGCCGCCGCAGCGGCGGCAAGGGGGGAATTTTTGCTGTCCAGGGCTTTTTCAAAACGGGCGGCTGCTCCCGCCAGATCGCCTCCCCGTTTTTTCTTCAGCCCGTCGTAGAATTCCGGCCCGGGCTGCTGCGCCGCGCAGGAATAGAGGCTCAACAAAAAAACAAGGAAGCTTAATCCGTACTTACCGCGCATCCACTAATTCAGCGGGGGTATCCTGACATTAAAGCCCGCAATAATCAAATCGGGGTTTTTAATATTGTTGTGCCGTGCGATTCTTGGGTACAGCCAGGGGTTCCGATAAAAAGCCGCCGAAATATCCCACAGGGTATCGCCCCACTGGATCTGGTACACGACGCCGTTTTTCGGTATTACAGCCGGAACCTTGTACGACAGTACCGGCGCCGGCGGGCGCTTTCTTTGAACTGCCTGCGGGCGCGGGGCCGGGGGGGCAGTCGGCGCTTCGATCACGGGCACCGGTGCCGAGGGCTGCGAGACCTGCGGCTGCGGCGTTGCGGCATGCGGCGGCGTTACGGCTTGCGGCGGCTGCGGCGCTGGCGGCTGCGGCGCGGGAGAAAGCGGCGCTGGCGGCACCGGCTGTGGTGCGGGCGGTTGCGGCGCTGGGGGCTGCGGCTGCGGTGGAATTGGTTCAACTTGCCCACTCCGCCCTGGCTGCGCAATAACCTGCTTGTGCCTCGGCGTGAAATGGCCGTGGGTATTTATCAAAAACCAGAGTATGACGATCATTATGACGACAAAGACGGTGGCGAGGCCCATGATAAGCCATGGGAATTTACGCGCTTCATCTTTGTCATCATCAAGGCGGCTGTACAGGCTGGCCGGGGCATTCGGCCTATCGCTTCCAAAGTCAAAATCGGGGAAGCCGTCTGTCCGGGCCGCCTCGTCTATTGTTTTGAGCGATACGTTCAGGGTGTGGTGCTCGCCGTCCGCCGCGATATCAAGGTCGTAGGCATCGGCGGTTATGTTGCCCTCGCTGTCGCAGGAAATGATCATTTCAATGGAAGGATCTCCCCTTGGCCGGGATTGCAAGCTCTCCACCACCAGGCTGCCGATGTACTGGGCGTCGAGCATGGACTTTGAGAGGCTCCTGAAAAGGTCGATCTGCACGTTTTCCTGACCGTCGTGGGCAGTGGTAAGGACAAGCCGTTTCTTTCGGGGGGAATTTTCCTCAATTATAGGGTAAAAATCACCGTTAGCGATTTTGATGCCAATCGTTCCTGCCATCAAACAAGCTCCTATCTGAATTTTAGGAGGGGAAAACCTCTTTGTCAATGCCGCAGAAATCCCCTGTTATTTATTCATCGGTAAATTCGGTGTTTTGTTAAAGCCAAAAACTACCGATAATTGAAGACAAGATGATGATCCCGATAGTGATTGGAGTTTTTGTCTTTGCCCTCATAGTCGTTGTATTCATTTTTGTTATGGGGCGAACGAAAAGCGACAAATCCGGCCCAGGAAAACGTTCAAAAAACCGGGAAGCCAAATTGCAGGATGCAAACAAGCGGCTGGCCCACAACCCCCTTGACCCCCACGCCCTGTTCGATTTGGGCGAGGTTTATTTTGAAGAAGAGGCATGGGACAAGGCGATGCGGGCCTATGAGACGCTGGACGACATAGTTGCCAGAGGCGCCGCCCAGGGCGTCGACGCATTTGAGGTGCACTTCCGTTATGGTTTTTCCGCCCTCAAGCTTGCCATGACCGAGCAGGCCCATAAGGGCTTTTCCATGGCGCGCGCCCTGAGGCAGGACCATTTTGAGACCAATTTCAATCTGGGGGCGCTGGAATTTGAGCATAAAAACTATGAAAAGGCGATACAGCTGCTCCAGCAGGCTCGCCAGCAGAACCCGGAGAATCCCGCAGTGCTCCGGTATATGGGCCATGCGCTTTTCAGGCTGAAAAAGCCCAAAGAGGCGATGAGCTTTATCCGCAAGGCGATCGACCTTGCCCCGGACGACAAGGAATCCCTCTATACCCTGGCGGAATGTTACTACGAGGCAAAGCAAACCGAACAGGCGCTGCGAATATTCAGCCACCTTCGCGCAGACCCGGTAATGGGGCCCAGCGCGTGCCTTATTTCCGGCACCATTAACACGGAAATCCGCAAGAACGATCTTGCCATACAGGATTTTGAAATGGGGCTGCGGCACGAAAACATTAAGCCCGACATCCTCGCCGAACTTCGCTACTATCTCGGCACCACCCTCATCAAGCAGAACGAAATAAACAAGGCGCTGACCCAGCTCAAACTCCTCCAGATGGACAACCCTTCGTACAAGGATGTCAGCGTATTGATAGGCAAGTACCAGGAGCTGAACGCCAACAAGAACCTTCAGATATTCCTTATGTCTTCGTCCGCCGATTTTGTCGCCCTTTGCCGAAAAATCGTCATGACGTATTTTCCCCGGGCCAAGGTAAAAATTAGCAATATTTCCGTCAACAAGAATGAATGGGCGGACATCCTGGCGGAGATCAGCACGCCCAAATGGTCGGATTTGATCATGTTCCGGTTTATCCGCACCCAGGGTTCCATCGGGGAGATGATAGTGCGCGAATTCCATGCCCACCTGAAAGACGTAAAGGCCGGCAAGGGCGTTTGCATGACCGTAGGTTCCTTTTCAGACGAAGCAAAGCGTTACACGGAAGCCCGCCTCATCGATCTGATCGAAAAAGAACGGCTGAACGCGATTCTCAACAGCGTGGATGCAAAAGCCGCCGCGTTAACCGATGGAAAAAGGCGTTAATTTCAAAAATTTGGAGTATATATGGTTATTGAACGCAAGGACATGAAGGCCGAAGTCAGGGAAAGGCTGCGGGGAGGGGAGGGCAATACGGAAATTCTCCACCTCGTAAACTGCGAAAAAGAGAAAAACATCAGAATGCTGGCAGAAATGACGCTGCAGCCGGGCTGTTCAATCGGAACCCACAACCATGATTCTGAAACGGAGTATTACATTATCCTTTCCGGTAGTGGTATAATAAATGACAACGGCGCAGATGCGCCGGTAAAAACCGGTGACGTGGTAATAACCGGCGGCGGAAGTTCACACAGCCTTTGCAACACCGGAGATGTTCCCCTGGTTTTGCATGCGGTTATTGTTACCTACTAAGGAGACGGTATATGTTAAAACTTTTTTCCACTTCTTCGAAATCACCGGCGGAGGAAAATGCCGCACCGGCTAAAAAAGACAAAAACGGCTACGATTTTTCGGAGCAGATATTAAAAGTTCGGAAAGTCGCGCGAAAGGCCAATAACGACATTTCAGTTCCGATGGACACCGCCATAATGGCGGGCGGCCTCGACCTGAGCATTAAGGCCGTTCAGTCGAAGACAGGCGAACTGCATGACCAGATAAGCACCGCCTCCGCCGCAGTGGAAGAAATTGCGGCAAACGTGAATCAATTCAGCCAGTTAATCGAAAAGCAGGATGTCGTCCGCAGGCAGGTGGGCAGCGCGGTAAAAGAGATGACCGCATCGGTTAATAACGTAACAGAAGTAACCCGGCAGAAGATGGAAGCCGCCGCAAAGCTCAGCGAAATAATCGTTAAGGGCGGAGAAAGCGTTGTGACGACGGCATCGGCAATAGCCGAAGTTACGGTGGCGATTAACGCCGTAGCCGACGTTATCAAGGTTATTAACAGCATCGCCGCGCAAACGAACCTTCTGGCAATGAACGCCGCCATAGAAGCCGCCCATGCAGGGGAGTTCGGAAAAGGTTTTGCCGTAGTTGCGACAGAAGTAAGAAAACTCGCCGAAAGCACGACGGCAAATTCCAAGGCAATCGCCGAGTCGCTAAAAAACATTATTAACCAGATAAAAGAAGCAAAAAATGCTGGCCAGACCGCAAGTTCAACCTTTGCCAACATACAGAAGGAAGTTGAAATATTTGTCCAGGCTTTTGCGGACATATCCCATTCGACATCCGATCTGGGCGATGGCGCGTCGCAGATAATCAGCACGATAAAGGACCTGAGCCATGTTTCGCATGAGATATCCGGCGGATGCAAGGAAATCGCCGTCGGTTCCAACAACATCGATACGGCTTTAAGAAACATCAAGGATCTTTCCACCGGCCTGTTGGATGATATGGATACCATAGAAAGGAAAGCCGGCGACATAAGCGGGGCGCAAAGCGGAATATCGCAATACATCGTGGATACCAATAAAAACCTCGAAGGCTTTTTCCAGAAGCTGGTAGAAGACGAGAAGCTTGAAAAAGAAGATGTTCTGTTTAACTACGATTTAATCCTGATAATGCACCGCAACTGGCTGATACAGCTGCGGGCATTCCTGGACGACAAGAAAGAGAATCTGAAGGCCACTTCCGAGGATCACCTGAAATGCGATCTGGGCAAATGGATATATGGAGAAGGCAAGCGTTTCGGCGACAACAGCAGCTACAAAGCCCTGGAAGATGAGCACAAGCACTTCCACCTTTCCGCCGGTGCGATTATTCATGCAAAAGAATCAGGCAACAAGCACGAAGCGGAAGAAAAGTACCAGAAGCTGATGGATGACTATCACAAGATAGTCGCGCTACTTGATAAACTGCACGAAATAAAGTAGTGGTTAGTGGTTAGTTCGGCATCCGAATAACAAGAATACTTCTATGCAATATCCCGGTTATACGAAATATACAACTGATCACTAACCACTAACCACTTTCTTGTTACCTTGATCGGGTCTGGCGTATCTGGCTTTCGCCGAAGCCGTCGATTGATTTTACCAGGGCCAGCCAGTAGCTTGCCTCGTTTTCGGACGTATACGGGCCGACGCGCACCCGGTACCAGGTTTTGCCGTTGATGTCGCTGTTATCGATAATCGAGGTGATGCCTTTTGCTTCAAGCGAATCTTTTGCCCCTTCCGCCCGGATCTTGGTGCTGAACGCGCCGGTCTGTACCCAGTAGTTGTCGTACGCCGAAGCTGTTTGCACGGGACGCGCCGGTGTCTGGGGCTTCGTCTCTTTGGGGGCCTGGGCGGCGGGCCTTGGCTGCGCGGGAGCTACCGAGGGCCTCGGTGCCGGCCGGACCGGGGCGTCGGGGACGGCGACCGTGCGGGGTGTCGGCACGGTGATGGTTGTTTTTACGGGAATTTCTACGGGCTTCTGCGGGATTGCTTCGCTTATCTGTTCGCCGCCGCCAAGAGGCTGCGGTTCCGGAACATTTTCGCTAACCTCTGCCGCCGGCTCTTCAAACGGCGCGGGAACTACCGGCGCTGGCGGTTCCCAAACGAGCGGCTCGCTTAAAGGCTCGGCGCTATGTTTGGGGGTAAGCAGCAGTAGCGGGATCCCTATCAGAATCAGCAGGACCACGCCTACCGACACTGCGACCAGCAATAATTTTTTCTTTTCCATGATATTACAACCCTCCCTAATAAGGTTTTTTTTAGCTTTCCAGCCCCAGTTTTGACAGGATATCGCCGATTCTGCCTTCCAGGCCGGAGAGAGACCGGGGCTCTCCAAACCCTGGGTTCTCTACCTTGTATATATCGGCGTTTCCGGCTGAATATTGAGCGAAAAATTCCCGCTGGCTTGCAAACCGCCGCGCGATTGCGCCCCAGGGGAGCTTGTCCCTCTTCCTTGCCCGCATTAGCCGGACGAGCGCCGGGGCGGTAACCAGAATTATGCAGCCAAGCCGGGGAAAAACCGCCGATTTATGGAGCAGGGCGGCGTTAATGACGCAGTTTTTGTCTTCATGTTCCCCGATCCACTCCAGAGTAAGGCGGTTTGCCTCGGGATGCACGATGGCTTCCAGGTCGGCAAGTTCCTGATCCCTGCCAAAAACCCGTTCCCCCAGCCGCCGCCGGCTGACCGACCCGTCGCTTTCCCGCAGATCTTCGCCAAAACGGGCAAAAATCGCCGCTTTGCAGTTCTCGATGGCGATGTGCCCCAGCCCGTCGACATCCAAAACCGCCAGCCCCCGCCTTTCCAGCAGTGATGCGACATGGTTTTTTCCCGCGCAATACATTCCGGTCAGCCCGATTATCATATTTATTCATCGGTAAAATGCCGATAATAATAATGGAGATCTAAAAATGACGGTTGAAGAAAGCATCGGCAGCGCCTCCCCTGAACGCCAGACCGTTCTGTACGGCGGAATGAACGACGGTACCATGGAAGTAACATTTACCGAAAACGCCCTTGAGCTGTATGCCGATTTTCACCCGCCCATTCTTAACGGCAGGCCGCTGGACGGGGAAGCGGTACAGGCAATGCTTGAGAGAATCAATGTTGTTTTTGGAATCCGCTGGGATGATATTAACACCGCCCTGCAGGCATGCAATGCAAACCGCCAAAAGATCAAAGATGTGCTGGTAGCCAGAGGCGATGTTTCGGAAGTTGAAATCGCCGAGTATTATGAGATGAGTTCGATACTGGAAAAAGCGGCCCATGTGGTTGACAGCAGGGAACGGATAAATTACCGCGAGCGTTCGCCGTTTGTCATTGTAAAAAAAGGGCAGGTTCTGGCGAAGCTCAGGCCCCGCAAACCGGGCAAGGAAGGGACAAACGTCCGAGGCGAATCGCTGCCCTTCGGCATTAACCATCCGGCGGGGGTTATCGGCGGAGAAAATACCGTCACCGAGCCGGATAAAATTACCGCGGCGATTCACGGACAGCTTGTCGAGCGCGGAAACGAATTATCCGTGCAGGAGCACCTTATCATCAAGGGGGCGGTTGGCTACGGCACGGGAAACATCGTTTTTCCCGGCGACGTAAAAATCGACGGGCCGGTTTCGGACGGCTTCAAGATTTACTCCGGCGGCTCGCTTGCCATTAAACAAACGCTCGACCTTACCGAAGTTGTAACCAAGGGAGACATTCATGTCGCCGGAGGCATAATCGGCAAAGGCTCCGCCCTGATAAAATGCGGCGGCGGCATAAAAACAAAATTTATTGAAAACTGCCATGTTGCCTCGCGGGGAACGGTATACATTGATACGGAAATAATCAATTCCAGCATTTTTTCCATGGACACCGTCCGGATGGGCGAAAAGGGGATGATCCTTGGCAGCGAAATATACGCCGTCCACGGTTTGCGGGCCGGCAGGATTGGAAAAAAAGGCGCCGGCACTACCCGCATCCACTGCGGCGTTGATTTTTCGGTGCAGCAGGAAAAGGAAAAGTACAACAACCAGCTTCGGATCCTCGCCGCCAAGCTGGCAAAGCTCCGCGAGCTTATGGCCGATCCCGAAATTGAAGACGACAAAAAGGCAAAAATGGACGAACTGCTCCGCCGCCTTGAAGGGGAGCAGCAGGAAGCCTCCAATAAAATCTCCGAGCTGATGGGCAGCATCAACGCCGACGAAAAAGCCGTAGTAGAAGTAATGGGCGAAATTGCCCCCGGAACCCTCATTGAAATCTGCCAGGTCGCCCTCTTTGTCGAAGAACCCCTCCGCAAGGTCCGCATCAGCCTGGACACCTCCGGCGGCAAACTCGTCCCCGGCCAGCTTTAACGGATATTTCGAATATTTCACGCAGAGGCGCGCACGCTTTTCGCAAACGGCACGCAATCATCTTTGACTCCTTATATTCGCGAGATTCCGATAGATGGGTTAGACCTCCGGACGAAAACTCCGCGCCTCTGCGCCTCCGCGTGAGGTATTTTCCAAAAATATTCATTCGCGCAATTTTTTAATTTTTCCAGGTATTAACGCATTACGACTCTTGACACCCATTAGGTTACACAGTATAATGATTCATGATCCAGTCATTTAGGCATAAAGGCTTGGAACGGTTTTTTATAACTGGTTCAATGAGGGGAATATTACCTGAACACGCAGAGAAAATTGCCCGTATTCTTGATCGTCTGGATGCGAGTGTATCTCCATCTGATATGAACCTGCCAGGATACAAATTGCATGAGCTTAAAGGAAAAGATACCGGGACATGGTCAGTTGCAGTAAACGCAAACTGGCGGATCACATTTGAATTTGAAGGCCAAAATGCGGTTGTTGTAGATTATCAGGATTATCATTAAGGAGGCATTAATGGAACGGTTACGAAAGCCGGTTCATCCCGGAAAGGTATTTCTTGAAGATGTTTTGGTTCCACTGGGATTAACGGTGAGTGAGGCGGCAAACATGATGGGGATAACGAGAAAGGCGCTTTCAGAACTTATTAATGAAAAGTCATCGTGCAGTCCTCAAATGGCATTGAGAATAGCAAAGGTTACCCGTACCAGTGCGGAAAGCTGGCTAGCCATGCAGGCAAAACTTGACATCTGGAAAGCCCGCCAGATCGAACTCGGACAATTGCAGGTATTTCCCAGGATGGCCGTTTGAAGTATGTCAAATGTACTGACGACATGAGCATCAGCAAAACCTCTTCCCACTACTTCCCGCAGCACTTCTTGTATTTTTTTCCACTGCCGCAGGGGCATGGATCGTTTCTGCGCTATGGTATTTATGGCGAGGTATTCTCCCGCACAAAAATACCCGCGCACAGCCTGAACCATGCGCGGGTATTAGCCTGAACATACGATTTTTAAATTTTATTATACTTTAAATCGCCCCACCTCCTTTACCAAAAGGGCGATGTTGTCCTTGTTCTTACCGCTGATCTCGTTGACCCTGTTTACCGCCTGGTTGATCTGTTCTGCGCCAACCGCCATTTCGTTCATGCCGCCGGTGATCTCCTCCGTTACCTGTTCAAGGTTTTGGCTTTCACGGATAACTTCCCTGCTGCCTTCCAGCATTTCCATTGCGCTGTTTTTTACCTGGCCGGTAATTTTGTTGAGCTGTTCAACGGCTTCCACTATCTGCTTGCTGTCATCGTCCTGTTCCCTCATTGCGCCCAAAATACTCGCCTCCTGATCCGATACGATCTTTACGCCGGAATCGATGGCGGCAAACCGCGTCAGCACAACGCCGGTGGATTCCGTGATCTTGTCGATGGTGCTTTTTATCTTCTTGAGCGCCGCGCTGATGGTCCTGGATTGTTCGCCGGAATCCTCGGCAAGTTTGCGTATCTCCCCGGCTACCACCGCAAAGCCCTTGCCCGCTTCTCCGGCGTGCGCCGCTTCAATGGCGGCGTTCATGGAAAGCAGGTTTGTCTGGCTGGCGATGTTTTTCATAACGTTGTTGATCTCCAGAAGCCCCTGCGACTGTTTTGAGATTTCCTGAATGTCTCCGGCGACGTTTTGCAGGCCCGCCCGCCCCGATTCCGATGCGGACGACAGCTCGCCCACACTGTTAGAATTTTTTACAAGGGTCTGCGTTACCGAGCGGATGTTTGACAGCATCTGTTCAATGGCCAAAGACGATTTAGACACGCTTTCGCTCTGAAGCCCCACATGCCCGTTGAGCCTGTCGATGTTGGACGTAATCTGCCCCATGGTGGCATTGGTCTCGGTTAGCGATGCGCTCTGGTTGATCACCCGGCCCTTAATGCTCTGAATGGTGGAGGTGATCTCGTTGATCGCCGCCGCAGTTTCGGTCATGTTTATGGCAAGCTCGCCGCCGATGTTGGACAGTTCCGCTACCCGCTCCTTTATCGTAACGACAAGGTTTTTGATTTTTTCCAGGGTGCGGTTAAAGTAGCGGGCAAGATCGGCTATTTCGTCATTGCCTTTTTCTTCAATTACGTGGGTCAGGTCCCCTTCGCCCTCGGATATGTCCCTGAGGGTTTCCGTCACTTTAACGATTGGTTTGGTAACATAGCCCAGAACGAGGAAAATCACTGCTGCTGCTGCAAGCATGGCTATTGCCGCGAGTATGATCGTAAATTTGGTCATGGAACGCACCTCGGCGAGAATGTACGATTCTTCGCTGGCGATCATGATCGACCATGTTGTATCCGAATTGCCGATGGTAAGAGGGTACACTATCATTTCCAGGCTGGTGCCAAGCGCCGGCACGTACTGTTTGGTGCTGAATTCCTTTCCCGCAAGCACGGCCCTGTTGGCATCCTGAATGGCGCTGCCGTATCCGGTATCGGCCTCCAGGAGCATTTTCCCGACGCGCTCCGGCCGGTAGCTTGCCATTATCCGGCCGTTGCCGGAATAAATCGCCATTGCGGAAATTTCCCTGTTTTCGGCCATGATTCTTTCCGTTGTTTCCTGTATCACCGCGATGTTTAAAAGGCAGCCCACGCCCCCTACCGTCTCATTGGTGTGGGGGTCGATGATGGGAACCATCATCCTGATTACATGCACTTCCTTTCCGTTTATTGCCCTGGGGAAGGGGTGTTCCACCCGCTCTTTCTTCGAGTCGGGGCCGTTAATGTACGCCATGGCGCCGTCAATGTCGGTGGTGGTTCTGCCCTGGATCGCGCCGGTTTCCCGGGTGTAGGCCATGGCGTATTGCCCGCTCGGGCCTGAACCTATCCGGCCCGTGTGATAGACATCCAGGCCGTCGACGGCGTCGGGCTTCCAGACCGAATACAGGTTCAGCAGATTCTGTTCCGATATTATTGCCGCCATCAGTATTTGGTCGAACCGATCGCGCCTCTGGCCGACGGGGATATGCTCGTAATCCGACATGACGCTCGCCAGGGTACGCAGCACGCGTATGTATCCCTCTTCACGCCCTTTCCAGAATTCCGCCCGCTGGATGGCAAGATTCCGCAGGCTGCGGCGGCTCAGATCGACGCTGATGGCGGATGCCTGGCGGAGCAGTATTGCGGAAATGCCCGCCACTACGACTGCCATTATGGCGATAACCAACAGGCCCAGTTTGAATTTAAGTTTCATATTATTCTCCTTATGCCGGCTGCCTCGAGATCCTGGCAGCAAACGGCGATTTGGTGCTGTTAAAAGCCTCGTATTCGTTCCACGCGTCTTCCTGCGCCTTAATCCGCGCTTCGTTGATCTTTGGGAAATTTCTTTCCGCGATTTCGACGATGCCCCTGTCGATTTCGCCCTGGTTTGCCAGGGTGAACAGTATCTCCATAACTTTTTCCCTGTCCATTCCCGCCCGGTAAGGACGGTCTTCGGCAAGGGCTGTCAGAATGTCCGCGACAGTCATAATCCGCTCCAGGCGGCTTATGTCCTCGCCCTTTGTATGGAATGGATAGCCGCTGCCGTCCTGTTTTTCATGGTGGTGCGCTGCCCATGCGGCAATGTCTTCCATGCCGCTTACCTTGTTCAGGACGGAATAGGTATAGTAGGTGTGTTTCCGTATCGCGTTGAAGTCTTCCATGCTTAACGCGCCGTTTTTTTCCAGAATTTCATTCGATACGGAGAGTTTTCCCAGGTCATGCAGGAAGCCCGCAATTTCCATCAGTTTGCATTCCCGTTCGGAAAAACCGGCTGCTGCGGTAAGTTCCCGGACCACCGCCGCAACGCCGCATGAATGGGTTGCGGTAAACCTGCTTCTGAAGTCAATGATCTGCGCGACTATCTTTGCGAAGCAGCGGAGCGTTTCCGGCTCGATAACTTCCTTGGAAAACCGCACCTCCTGCATCCTGCCCCTTTCAAATGAAGGCAGAAAGGCCTCAACCCACACATATTCCAGGTTCACCAGCCGCAGGAAGGCAATAAAGCTGGCAGGATGGAATTTCTGGTATTTTTTGGAGATTTTTTCCACCACTCCCATAACCTGCCCCAGTACCTCGCGGTTCTCGTCAAACAGAATGGCGACCCGGTCCGCCAGGTGGATGACATAGCTGCCAAGCGGCACGTTGTACCCCGCCGAGTGATAATCGGCATGGTGGTACCTGATCAGTTTGGCGGCCCTGGCAAGCGGCCTGAAATTCTTCAGGAGCTTGTACCCCAGAAAGGCGTGCCGGTTCAGCTCGCTGTCATGGTATTCAAGCGTCTGGGCTTCTATCCGTTCCCCGATGGAAAATGCCCCGATGTCGTGCAGCATGGACGCCAGGACAATATCCTGAACATCGCTGTTCGGCAGGTTCATCTGCAGCGCGATATGGCCCGCAATGTAGGCGACCTTTTTGTGGTGGCGGTTCAGCACCGGGGACACCAGGTCGATAGCCTCCGATATCGCGCAAACAAAGTCATAAATTGGAATTTCATTTCGTACGTTCATACCTAAAATGTAGGTTTTGGGAAATTCACAAATAATACCTGTCTGGAGAAAATACCTGTCGCAAAATACACCCGCAATGCCTTGCATTTTGCCGTGATTTGTCGTATTATTTACCTATTGATGCAGCAGCAAAATGACCGGGCTCCGGTAAAACGAAAATATGTCTTCTTCTCCGTTGTTTTGTTCGCGGTTATCCTGATATTCGGGAGTTTGGCGTTTGTTTTCTCCATGCGGGACATCCGCCATGCCAGCGCGGGAAGGGAGATCTCCCAGGAAGTCGAGCTTGAAAAGCTCAGGCTGGAAGCTGCGGTGAACGGGGAAATTTCCCTGGTTCTGAAAATGGCCGATTCCCCCCTGATTCGGCGGTTTTTCATTGATCCCGACAACGCCGCGCTGGAAAGGGCCGCATTTGAGGAGTTTGCCGGGTACCGGCGGTCTTTCGCCTCCGGGTCGATTTTCTGGATAAACGATACCGACCTGAAATTCCACTACAACGATTATTATGCCTATACCGTAGATCCCGATGATCCGGAGGACTACTGGTATAACATGACCATCAAGGGAACCGAAGAGTTCAACTTCAATATCAATTACAACCCCCATCTTGACCTGACCGACCTATGGATAAACGCCCCCGTCTTTGATTCGGAGCGAAGGCCCATCGGCATTGTGGGAACGGGAATGGATGTGCTGGCATTTATCGATACCATCTACCACCAATATACGGGCGCCGCCGAGCTGTTCTTTTTTGACAAAAACGGAGAAATAACCGGAGCGCAGGACAGGAGCCTTGTCACCAACAAGGTCAGCCTGGAAAGAGGGCTTGGCAAAACCGGCGCCGCAATTTTTTCCATGCTGGATATTCTGGAAGGCGAGGCAATAGAGTACTTCAGCGTTCCCGGCGGGGTCGCCGCCCTGGGCGCAATTCCCAACCTGGACTGGTACGTATGCGCCGTCTTCCCCATCGGCCTGAAAGAAACGCTCAAAACTTCCATGACGGTGCTATTTATTGCGATGATGGCCGTTGTGGCGGGCATCATCAGCATCTTCAACCTGATTCAGATCAACATCGAGCTGAACAGGGAACGGAACATTTACCGGGATATGTCCATCGCCGACGCGCTCACCGGAATCTACAACCGCCGGTTTCTTGACGAAAGCCTGGAACGGGTCATCAAGACATTATCCCGTTCGGAAAGCAAGCTGAGCGTTCTGATGCTGGATGTCGACTACTTCAAGAAATACAACGACACATATGGGCACAACATGGGCGACCTCTGCCTTAAAACGCTGGCGAACACCCTTGCCCAAAGCATCGTCCGTGTGGATGATTTTATTGCCCGCTACGGCGGAGAAGAATTTGTCATCGTTCTGCCGAACGCCGGCGATCACGGCGCAGAGACAGTGGCAAACAGGGTGCTGAAAAACATACGCGAGCGGAACATTCCCCATAAGGAAAGCGATGTGGCGGACTTTGTTACCGTTTCAATCGGCGGCATAACCAGCAATGTGGAACATTCGCACAATGCGCATGATTACCTGAAAAAGGCCGATGAAGCGCTGTATTTATCCAAACAAAACGGCCGCAACCGATATACAGCGCTGACTCAAATATAATCCGCTATTTGGCGGCGTATATTCTTACCCCGTCGTTGCTGTATGTTTCAATTACTTCAACATCAATGCAAAAAACCCTCAGAAGGGGGTTGTCGATGCTTCCGAAATTCCGTTTGGCGTAATAATTGGTATCCAGCGCGCGTTCCTTCAGGTCCCTGTCTTCGATAAAAACAACTTTGCCGTTCAGCGACAGCACCGGTTCCCAGTCCTCGGGGTATGTGCAATACGAAACATCGGGATACTCAAGCAGCTGCGAGTACATCGGTTTATCGCTGGTGGTGCAGAAATACGCCCTGTTCCCCTCGGCAAACGAAAAGGTTATTATCTGCGTCCGCAGGCCTTCGGCAGTACGGTTGGCCAGAAGGCCGTTTCGGTATCCTTCCAGAATATCGTTAAAATCGGTTACGTCCTTTTTTTCCAAATTCGCCAAATTCCTTTCCGCTGTGACCGCCGGTTTGCTGACGCATCCCATTGCCAAAAGCCCGATAATTACGATACCGCCGATTAGGGCAGGCACTTTTCCCAGGTTTTTCATCATTTCCTCCAGATTTTTTTCAGAAATTACTATATTCCGCCAGGCTGTAAGTGTCAATAGTTAGCCGCGGCAGGTAGTGACTTTTTTTCATACATTATGATAGGATACGGTCGTTAGGAGGATGATGCATGCCCAAAAAAAGCTTCAGAATCAAAATCATTATTCCTATAGTCATTGTTTTGGTCGCGCTGGTTGTTACGCTCAATATTTTTCTGTCGCTGCGTTTTTCGGCCATACGGGATACCCTTGCCGACGAAAAACACGTCGCGAACATCAACAGCCTGTATCGTTACCTTGCCACCAACGAAGCCGCTTCCAGGGCGGCGGCTGTTTCTATGGCAGCCAATCCAGCAGTTATCAGGGCCATAAAAGAACGCAACACAAATGAACTGCTGCTGATTTTCAGCCGCGTGCAGGATCTGTATTGGGTAAACTACTATACGATTTGCGACAGCGAAGGAGTTGCGCTGGCAAGGACCCATGACCCCGGCAATTTCGGCGATTCTGTTTTGAATCAGCAGA
>WRJO01000012.1 GCA_009778545.1 Treponema sp.
ATTTTTGGGCGATGTCAGAATTAACACGACAATTACCAAAGACGGGCGGAGTATAGCCGGTACGACGCTCGAACCGGATATCGCGGAAATTGTCATCAACAACCGGCAGGAATATTCCGGCAATACGGAAATTTTCGGCGAAAAATACAGAACTTTTTACAAGCCGCTCTTAAATGCCCGGGGCGAAGCCTTTGCCGTGTTTTTCCTGGGAAATCCGGAAACGGGAATGATAGCGGCATCAAATAGATCCATCAGAGAAGGGATCGTGCTGGGATTGTGCGGGCTGGCAGCATCCATCGTTGTATTGATAATTATCATTTCATCGATCAGCAAACCGATTACCCGGCTTTCGGCCGATATGGACCGTATCGCGGACGGCGATCTGAATGTACAAATCGATGTGAAAAGCGAAGACGAGGTAGGGCACCTGGCAAGGTCTTTTCAGAAGGTTGCCGATACCATGCACAAACTGCTTAACGATATCAACGTGATGATCGAGGAGCACGAAAGGGGCAATACCGACTACAGCCTGCAAACGGGGGAATTCCGAGGCGATTATAAAAACCTTGCCCTCAGCGTCATGAGGTTTTCTACCTTCGGCATGAGGGATCAGCTGACGGGGCTGCCGAACAGGCGCAGCTTTGAGAACCGCCTGAACTGGGAATGGAAGCAGACGATAGCCAAAAAAAGCCCCATCAGCATGCTGATTATTGATGTTGACCATTTTAAAAAATACAGCGACTCATATGGGCATCCGCAGGGCGATTTGGCGCTGCAGACGATCGCGCAAAAAGCCATGGAAGCGATTCGGCATCAGGTTGATTTCATCGCCCGCCGGGAAGGCGATGAGATTGTCGTTATTTTGCCGGAAACGGAATCGGAAGCCGCCCTCGCAATTGCCGAAAAAATACGGACAGAAATAAAAGGCATGATGATCCCCTGCGTTGAACTGGGTGCATTGAATATTACCGTGAGCATCGGCGTAAGCACGCAGTCGCCAGCGCCGGGCAGGCTGGTTGACGATATTATTTCCGCCGCCGACAGCGCCCTTTACCGGGCAAAAGAAACCGGCAGGGACCGGGTTTATTTTTGCGGGGAGGCAGACGGTCAGCGCACCGGTGCGTAGCCGGTTTTTTCTACAAGTTCCTGTCCCTGGGGTCAAATCAATTTTCGCTCGGCGGCAATGCGGATAAGGTCGGCGAGGTGTTCCGCGCCCAGTTTCATGTAGACATTGTTGATAACCATTTTTACGGTGTTGATCGAAAGGCCACGGCTGTCGGCGATTTCCGAACGGGAAAGTCCGTGGGAAAGGTCGGTGAGAATGTCGTTTTCTCTGGGGGAAAGATCGATGCTGTCGTCTATGCGGTTGGCCTGCCGGTATTCGGAGGCGATGTGGGCCTGGCGCTTGGCATAGGTGGCAGATTTGCGGTTGATGTTTTCCAGCCAGGCTTTGGGGATGTTCGCGCCGCCTTCCTTCTGCGCGGCGGCGGTCAGGGTCCGCATATCCTTGCCCAGTTCGATAAAGGGCATGATGATGCCGTTGGGCGACGCCGCCTTCCACGCATCGTGCAGCGCGGCAAAGGCCTGGGCCTTGTCCTTCATCTTGTAATGGACGCAGGCTTCCATCGCCAGCATTTCCACCCGTCCGAACAGAAACGACTCCCGCTTTTTCATTTCCTGTATGTACGAGAGCAGGGGAGGGTATCGCCTGGTCATGTAGCAGAACCGGGCTTTGATCTGGTTGGCAAAGTTTTCGACAAAGCCGGGGTGGCCGTAGGAAGAAAAATTTTCCCTGAGCCACTGGGGGAAGTTTTCCGGCAGGTCGATGATGTAATAATACCATGCAAGGGAAAAGTCGTAGTTGATAAACCGGTTGGGGTATTCTTCATTGTCAAGCTGGGCTTTCGTATCTTTTATCGCCTGTTCCGCCTTTGCGAAATCCCCCTGCGATACGGCAATCCGCAATAGGTAGAGCAGCGCATGGTGGGCGGTTTCAAACTGCCTGCTCCCCCTGGCCTGTTCCAGGGCATGTGCGGCAAAGGGTTCTGCGGCGCGTATGTCGCCCCTGAAAAAATGCAGTTCCCCGTGCGCCAGTTCGCCCTCGCCGGTTACCAGGCCGTTGAAACTATGCGACAGATGGGCAAGCGATCTGCCCAACGCGCCGATAAATTCTTCCGGCGCGCCCTTCCTTGATGAGCCGGTAACGATAGTCCAGGGGCCGGGAGTGAAGTTGACAAATTTGCTCTGGTCAATCGGCTTTGAAACACATTGGGCAAATTTTTCAAAGTATTTGTCAAAATCGTAATGATCGTCGTTTATGCACATCAGTCCGCGCAGGTAGCCCCAGCAGTAGTAGATTCCCCCCAGCGATTGTTTCCTGAAGGGATCATTTTCCGGAAACTGCAGGAATTTTTTTTCATAATGCTCCGCCATTTCGGCCGATTTCCCCCAAAGCCCCTGGCATATATAGCTGCGGAAGTGCGTTACGGCAAGCATGGGAACCGTATCGAAGGCCTCTTTCGGCGCGCGATCGAAAATTGCCGCCGCATACCGCGCGATGTCCAGCGGTATCTGTGCGGGCAATGCCATTAAGATAGAAACAATTTCTTTATAATCCCCTGTTTTTTCGTAGTATGAAAGCGCGTCTATCTTGAAGCCGTTTTTATTGCACCAGTCCCCGGCAATCGCGTAAGCCGCATGCTTCTGCTTCTGCGAAAGGATGTACTGCTTGGTGGCGAGGAATTCCAGAAACAGCGGATGGATCAGGTATGCGTTGATATAGCTGTCGCGGCGGATATAGGCGCTCTGCCGCTCAAACTCGGCGATAAGGTCGCTGTTTTCCTCCGCCAAAAGGCTGATTAAATCGGTTGACAGATGATCGATCAGGGAGAGGCGCGCCAAAAAGCGCTGCAGGTTTTTCGAAATCCCGTCCCAAATTTCTATTTCCATCAGCCGGAAAATGTTGTTCTTCATGGCGCTGCGCAGGTAGCCCGTGTAGCCCGGCGCTTTTTGGTACGAGTGGGCGATAATGTTTATCGCGAAGGCCCAGCCGCCGGTGTCCTGCATTATTTCGCGGAGGTTGTCCGGCTGCAGGGTAATGCCCAGGCCGCCGAAATACTGGGCGACCTCGCTTTCGCTGAAACGCAGATCGTTTTCGCTTATGGTGAACATTTGGTCCTTGGAGATCAGCCCCGCGATATTCACTGCGGGCGTGGAACGGGAAACCAGGAATATCGATGTTCCCGGCGGCATCCTAAGGATCATGCATTCTTCAATAAAGCGGATCACCGAAGGATCCTCTATGAAGTGAAAGTCGTCAAAGACGACGATCCGCCGTTTTGGCTTTACGTATTCGTACATAAGGGCCATGTACTGATTCAGCTTGTCCCTTGTATCGGGGAAGCCGAGTTTGCCGATTGCCTTTGCCAGGGGTATGTTGATGTTCGTCAGGGAGTGGGCAAGATTTTCCCAGAAGCGGGCGCCGATGTTGTCGCGTTCGGAAAGCTGTATCCACGTCGTGGCGGCTTTGTATTCCCCGGCAAAGTCATGTACCGCGCTGGTTTTGCCGTAGCCAGCCCCGGCGTATACAAGGACCAGAGGGTATTTTACCCCCTCCATAAACAGGCTGTTTAGCCGGGGGCGTTCAAAATGAAACGGTGAGCGTGTATCGCTGCGAGTTTTATGCATAACCTCCATCTCTAACTCTAATAAAACTTTCAAATGAAAGTTTGTCAAGAGAAGATTGGGGTCAAGCACGGGGTCAGTCACTTTCCAGCAGCTTTCCGCCCGTTATTCCGTGTCCGCCATATGGTCTGCAAATTCTCGCTCATGCTCAAGGAATATGCCGGCAAGAGCGGGATCGAAGTACGTCCCGCTGTTGTCCCTTATTATTTCTACGGCTTTTTGATGCGACATTTTTCCCCGGTACGGGCGATTGCTGGTGATGGCGTTGTAGGCGTCTACAATGGCCATCAGCCTTCCCTGCAGGGGAATATCGCCGCCTTTAAGGGCGCAGGGGTAGCCCGTTCCGTCCCATTTTTCGTGGTGACAGCCCGCCAGTTTTTTGGCGTGTTTCAGGTACTCGCTTTCGCCCATGGTTGCCTTTATCTGTTCGATTATGCCCATGCCGTAGACGGCGTGTTTTTTGGCCTCGTCGTATTCCTCGTCGTTCAGCCTGCCCGGTTTCATTAAAATGCTGTCCCTGACGGATATTTTTCCGATGTCGTGCAGTTGGGATGACATGACAAACAGGCCGGTGTCCCATGTCGAGAGTTCTTCATCGTACATGTCGTGAGACGGCAGAAGGTCGATGAAAAGATTCAGAAAATCCTGCGTTCGTTCAATATGCCCGTCCGTCATTATGCCCCGCGATTCGACCAGGCCGATCAATGTATTAAGGACGGCATTTTGCGGTTCTATGGCCGACTTTGTTTTGTAGTTTATCACCGCTTCCAGGTCCTGGCTGTAGCTGTTCAATTCCCGTTTCTGCGCCTCGACAAGGAGGTGCAATTCAATTCGTTTAAGGAGCATATCCCGCGAGAAGGGCTTTATTATGTAATCGGCGGCGCCCATGCAGATGCCCATGGCCTCGTTTTCGGGATTATAATTCTCTGTAAGCACAATGACGGGAATACCGATGCCGGCGATGCTGTTTTTAAACTCCTCAACAATCCCGAAACCGTCCATGCCGGACAATTCAGGATTCAGCAGTATCAGGTCGGGAATGAGCTTTTCCAGAAGCTGCATGAGCTTTTTGCCCGACTGCGCGGTGAAGAGATCGTATTTATCGGCAAGGCTATTCCTGACGCTCTCCAGATTTGCCGCATCATCATCCACCAGTATTATTTTTTTTCGTATGTTAAACATTATTTTATCTCCGTAGGTACCAGTATTTTGACACCTTCCAAATCTGCGGTCAATAAAAAATACTGGTATCTGCCGGTGAATTCACATCCAACTATAAAGATACGTCAAATTTTCTTAAATTTATATTATAAAAAAAGCCTGTCCAAACGAACAGGCTTTCTCCCCCGCGCGGATTTGAACCACGGACCCAGTGGTTAACAGCCACTTGCTCTGCCAGCTGAGCTACAGGGGAATGTACTCTGCAATATACCTTTTTTCGGGCAGTTTGTCAATCGCCCGCTTATCGCTGCTCCATAATGCCGGAACGCACTTCGCCCCTGATGCTGGGTATGTCCAGTATCATGCCGGGGTGGATGAGGTCGGGATCGTCCCTCTTGGGCATTTTATCGATGTTCGCATTGTACAGCCGCCGCCATTGCCAGGGATCGCCGTAAATTTCCGGTTTGCCGGCGATGTTCCACAGGCAGTCCTTCGTGGGGATCCACGTCCTGACAAGGTACTGCGCGGGCAATACCGGTTTTCCCGTTTGTTCCGGCTGTGCAGGCTGCTCGTCGGGAAACTCCGACAGAATCGAGAGAACGCTGCGTGCCGATCCCAGCGCGCCGTCCCAGTTTTCCTGGGAACGGTGGTCCAGGGCATCTCCCATGGCATTTTCCGCCTTTCCGTAGGCTTCGGCAAAACGGTTGGGCGCGCCGATTTTTTGCGCCCATTCAATGCGGGCCTGGGCAGAGGCGATTGCCTCGTTGACCTCCCTGAGCCTCATCTGCGAAGACACATACGCATCCGACAAATCGGCAAACCGTATCGCTTCGGTCGCATATTTTACCGCGTCATCGTACTTTCCTATCGCGTAGCTCTGTTCCGCCAGCGCGATGAGCCGGGCGTTTTCAAGCAAATATTCATTGTTAAGAAGGATGCTCACATAGCCCAGCGACTGAATGTCGCCCTCTACTGCCGAAAGCTGCGGGGTTCCCAGGTTAAAAAGTAACAGTAACCCTAATAATGCGATTCCGTGTTTATTCATTTTCTTCCTCCTCCAATGCTAATCCGACATTAGTCGCAAGCGCGATGCTTTCCTCCGATCGCGCCTTCGCCTTTGCGAGCGCGTCGTCGGCCTGGTTGCGTTTTACCCCCGTCGCCTGGGTTGCGGCGGCAAACTGGGTCGCCGACTGGTTAAAACCGGTCGTGGCTTTGGGGAATGCCTTCGCGGCAAAGTCCCTTACCGCCTGCTGGTAAACGGTATCGGCGCGGTTAAATTCTGCCTCAACCGCTACGTTCGCCTTTGCGTCTACCGCCGCCTGGCGTTCTTTTGCCGCGCGATCCCTTGCTTCCTGCGCCGTTTTCTCAATGCTTCTGCGGGCAATATCGTCGTAGGCGTCCGCCGCCGTGTTGTAGAGCGGGACGGCAGCTTTCATTTCCGCAACGGTTTCCCTTTTCGCGTTTGTCGCGGTTTGGTTCCTGGTTTCGGCGTTTCTCCATTCATTGGGGAAAAGGGTCGGCCCGTTCGCGTCCGATGCCGCCCTGCGGGATGCCTGAGCCCTGGCTATTGCCGCCTGCAGGGCTTTCTGCGCGTCATCCCTTTCCTTGGCAAGCATCGGCCCGCTTCGTCTGGCAATATCGTCGTAACTGTCCGCCGCCGAGGCAAACAGCGCCGCCGCCGCCTGTATCTCTTCAGCCGAATTTCTGGGGGCGTTTCTCGCGGACTGAAGCCTGGATTCCGCAGTTCTCCAGTCGTTGGCAAAGAAGTTCTGGCCGTTGGCGTCCATCGCCTGCTGCCGCGATCTTTCCGCCCGCGCGATCGCCGCGTCCAAAGCTTTTTGGGCGGCTTCGCTTGCAAACAAGGGGCGGCTTCTTTCGGCAAGGTCGTCGTACATATCCGCCGCCGTTATAAACAGGGCTTCCGCAGCCCTCATTTCGTCTAACGTATCTTTTGCGGCATCTTTTCCCGATTGAAGCCCGTCTTCGGCGTTCTTCCAGTCCTCGGGAAAATAGGTTGCCGCCTGGACATCCTGTGCTTCTTTGCGCGACTGTTCCGCACGGGCCGTTGCTTCCTGCAGCGCCTTGCGCGCCGCTTCCCTGTCTGCCGCGTACAGCGGGCCGGCCCGTTCGGCAATGCTGTCATATCCGTCCGCTGCGGCGGTAAATGCGGCGATTGCCGTTTTTATTCCGTCCAGGGTTTCTCTGTTCGCGCTTTCGCCCCGCTGCCATTGGGCTTCGGTGGAATTCCAGTCGTCGGGGAAGTAGGACGCGCCCTGGTTATCCATGGCGTTTTGCCGGGACTGTCCGACGCGGGCCATCACAGCTTCCAGCGCCGCGCGGGCTTCCTCAAGGTCCCTGGCGTACAAAGGGGCGCTCTTTTCGGCGATTGCCTCAAAGCCGTCCGCCGCCGCGTTAAACCGGTCTATGGCTTCGTTTACCCCGACGAGGGTTTCCTTGTCCGCCGCCATACCGGCCTGATAATCCGCTTCTGCCGCGTCCCATTCCTCCGGAAAATATGTTTGCCCCTGCACTTCGCTTGCCTTGTTCCGGGCGTTTTCTGCCCGCGCCATCGCTTCGTTGAGCCTGTCCAGAGCTTCCTGATCAGGCGGCTTGGGAGTGCTTTTGCAGGAAATTGCCAGCATGAAAATTGCCGCTAAAAATAAGATAAAATGTGTTTTTCGATGATTCATCATGGTTCTTTTTCGCTCCCTGGTTTTGTATTATACCGTTTTTGGTTTTAGGTATCTAGAGGTTCAAATGATATACTGGCATTTTTTTCCTGAAAGTACGTCGATAAGGTTTCGAACCGACATATTGGCCATATTCTCAGTCGACTCTCTGGTGTGGGATGCGGTGTGCGGGGTAAGCACAACATTTTCCAGATCAAAGAGCGGAAGCCTTGGCGTTGGCTCTGCCTCGTAAACATCCAGGGCCATGCCTCCCAGGTGCCCGGAGGCCATTATCTCATATGCCGCATCTTCGTCGATGAGGCCGCCCCTTGCTGTGTTCACAATGATTGCGTCTTTTTTCATCGCCTTCATCACGTCAGCGGAAATGATATGCCTGGTCTCGCCGTTCAGGGGCAGGTGCAGGCAGAGAAAGTCCGCCTCCCTGATGACCGCGTCGAAATCCGCCTCGAATATGCCGTTTGCTGCGGCATATTTCCGGTCGATAAAGGGATCGTAAGCGATGACCTTCATGGAAAAGCCCGCCGCCCGCCGCGCCACCGCCTTTCCTACCGCGCCCAGGCCCAGAATGCCGATGGTTTTTTCATAAAGTTCCGTGCCGACGGAGCGCGGCCACTGGCCTTCCAGCATTTTTTTGTTGAGTACCGGCACTTTGCGGGCCGCGCAGAGGAGCAGGGCGAAGGTAAGGTCGGCGACGGCCTGGGAATTTGCCCCTGGCGTGTTGCAGACGACCACGTTCCTTGCCTTGGCCGCCGCCAAATCCACGCGGTCAACGCCGACGCCGTAGCGGGAGATAACCTTGAGGTTCGGCGCGCTTTCGATAACTTTGGCGGTGAAATAATCCAGACCGGCGACGCAGCCGTCGCAATCCGAAATCATGGGGATAAGCTCGTCTTCCGAAAGGGGTTTTCCGCAGTTGTTAAAAACCAGAGTGTCGGCAAAAGCGCGAAGCATAGCAATTGCGGGACTGCCGGATTCCGGATTGAAAGAAGTAGGGGTGATCAGGATTTTCATAATAATTACATTCTATTTATTACCGTTTATTTGTCAATGAGAGCGGATGCCGAGGACAGGTTGTAGCCCTGTTCGATAAGGTCTTGATGGAGTTCGGCAAGCAGGCCCGCCAATTCCGGCGACCAGGCGTGGCCGATCATTACCGCGCTGCCCTTCCATGCGGCGAGTGCAAGGCCGTCGTTGATCGCCCTGCCCATCGAAGCGCGGTCCTGCCCGTTGTCGATGAATATGTTGCGCTCGCCGATTTTTATGCCCATGCCCTGCGCGGCGGCGGGGACGGCGGTTTCGGCGGTTGTCCGCGAATCGAGAAAGCGTATCCCCTGGTCGCGGCAAAACGCCAGCACGGTTTCCATCATCTGCCTGTCCGCCGTGATTTTTGATCCCTGGTGGTTGTTCATTCCGGCGACGGGGCCGATTTCGGCTATGTTTCGGCGCAGCACCGCCTGTACCTCGGCAGCCGTCATCTCCGAGTAGATCGCGCCCGGCCCCGGATTCTGTCCGCCTGCAGCCTCCATCGGCTGGTGGAGGAAGACTTCTTTTCCCGCCGCCCGTATACGCCGGGCGGCCTCCGCCGACCATGGTAGGCCGGGCAGGACGGCGATGGTCAGGGGGCCGGGAAAACCGAGAAAGGGTTCCAGTTCGTGCAGGTTGTTACCCGCGTCGTCGATGATGAACGCCACCGACCCACGGTGAACCGGCTTTGGCGGCTGCTCCGGCGGATGCGCCGTCCTTGTCAGGGCTGCGGGAACAGGCGCCGGCCTTGCTGCAGCAACGGGAACCGGCATAGGTGTTGCCGGCGGCGCGGCTGGCGGCGTTGTTGTCGCGCCAGGGGTGACAGTCACCGTTTTCGGCGGGGCAGGAACTGGCGGTGCGGTCGCTGCCGGTGTCGGCGGCGCGGCGGCAGGCGGCGTTGCTGCCGGCGCGGCGGCGGCAGGTGCGGGAGTTGCCATCGTGGGGGCGGCTGCCACCGGTTTTGGCGGCGCTGCGGTCGTGTTGGGTGTTGCCGGTGCAATAGCGACCGGTGCTGGAGATGCCGTGTTTGGGGCAGTTGGCGCCGATCTTGCCGGCGGTGCGGTCGTTGCCGGTGTCGGCGGAGCGACGGTCGATGCGGGCGTTGTCGGCGCTGCGGCGGCAGATGCGGGAGTTGCCGTCGCGGGGGCGGCTGCCACCGATTTTGGCGGCGCTGCGGTCGTGTTGGGTGTTGCCGGTGCAACAGCGACCGGTGCTGGAGATGCCGTGTTTGGGGTAGTTGGCGCCGATCTTGCCGGCGGTGCGGTCGCTGCCGGTGTCGGCGGCGTGGCGGCGACAGGCGGCGTTGTTGCCGTCGCAGGGGCAGCCGGAGCGGAAACCGGCGGCGGCTTTTCTGTTGCCACCGGTTCTGGCGCTGCAGGTTCAGCCGCCGCCGCTTCTGCCAGGGCATCGCCGGTATTCCTGGCCGGGCTAAAGTAAACCGCCGACACAGCGATAATTGCTGAAACGGCAATCAGCGAGGCGGTCAGCAGCACCGCGTACCAGACATCGGTGGAGGTGATTTTTTTGGACCTTCTGCCGGTCCTCCCCTTGCTCCGCTTCTTCCTGACAGCCGGTACAGACGTTTTTCTCCTTTTTTTACCGGTCACAGAAGGCGGCCTTTTGGTTTTCGAGCTGGTTTTCCTGATTTCTGCCACTTTGCCCTATTATCGGCAGAATTTGGCTAATAGCGGGAAGTTAGTGAGAGCCAACCTACCCATTTTTGTAGGTATTTACCGGCAAAAAACAGGCAATCCTACCAGATTTTGTAGATTGTCAATGCATTTTTCCGGCGTATATTTTTGTCAAACATGTTTTCAGCATGAAAATCATTTTCAGGAGGTATACTATGAGAAAGTATACGGCGGTTTGTGTTTTCAGCCTGGTAATGCTCATTAAGGCTGCCAGCGTTTTTGTATAATTGGGATACGGGAGGTATGCAATGAAAAAGAATGCATTCTTTGGCGTTTGTTGTTTTTTGCTATTGTGCACACCGGTTATTGTTCGCGGGCAGGGTTTTAACGGACCGGGCGCGGATGCATCCAGGCCGGGCCAGCCGGCGGCGTTCTTTGAGCCAATTCCGGTGAGTCAGGTAAAAACCCTTCCCAAAGATTCGTGGGTGGTATTGTCCGGAAATATTGTCAATACGCTGCCGGGGGGCAAGTACTATACATTCAGGGATTCCTCCGGGGATATTACCGTTGAAATTGAGCCGAAAGTATGGAGGGGTTTATCTGTTGAAGCGTCTGACAGGGTTACCATCAGCGGCGAAATAGAAATAAAGAAAGGGCAGGTTTCAGTCGAGGTAAAAGCCGTGACCGGGTCCGGCAGAATCAATGCCAGGCAGGGACAGGCCGTTACTGCCGCCCAGCCCATTACCGTTGATGAGGCAAAGAATCTTCCCAATGGTTCATGGGTAATAATAGCCGGAAGCATAGCCAGCTCTTTGGGGAAGGACTATTATTCATTCGGCGATGCTACAGGGGATATAACAGTCGAAATTGAACGGGATATCTGGAGAGGATTGTCGGTCGGAGTATCTGACGTTGTTGAAATTCACGGTAAGCTGGAAATTAAAAGAGGGCTGTTCTCAATAGAAGTAGAAGCCATTCGAAAAATGTAGGTTTCGCGGCGGGAGTATTTTTATGAGGGCATGGCTGGCTGCGGCTGTCATCAAACTTTTTCAAACAAGGGACGAACTTTCCTTTCGCAATATCAGGGGAAATTTGTGGCCCGCCCTTTTGGCCTTTCCCCTTGCCGTCATTATGGGGAATTTGCGGTACTATGACCACGGTTTCGCATTCATAGGTTTCAGATCGTCCCAATTGATGTTTTTTCTTCTGGGACTTGGCCATCTCACCCTGGCCTTTACGCCCAGACGGTTTATCATCCCGCTCCTCCGTCTGGCGGCGCTTGCTTCCGCCGTCCTCCTGCCCTTTCTGATTTTCCTGCCGGCAGGATTGGCACAATATGTCCTTTACATGGTTTTTAAATATTTTAACGGCTTATGCGCCGCATGTGCATTTTACCTGTTCTGTTTTGTTTTGAACAATGTCGAACGCCTCGCCGGCCTTGCCCTCATTCAGCTGTACTACGGGTTTTACTATGCCACCCGTAGTATATTTCCCGCAGTTCATGCGGCAGGCGAAACGCCGGTCGGGCTTGTGGTGATGGCGGTTTTTCTGACAGCGGTTTTTTCATTCCGGGCGAAGCAGCAGTCCGGCCAAAGCCTGGAAATGAACACCGGCGGTGACGGCAGAGGCTCGGGCGTTCCCTTTGTTTTCGGTTTGGGCGTTGTTCATTACATGATCATGAGCATGAGCAATTACATCGACTGGACGGAACACAGTATTTCCAATTTGGCTTTTGGGCTGGGAACCGTTTTGTCTATCGTCCTGGTGATAATCATCCAACTGTTAAAAGGCCGCAACGCCCTGTACATCTGGCTCATGTTCCTGGTCTTTACTCTGTTTGGCCTTGCCGCCCTCCTGTACGATACGCCGATTAGCGTTAATTCCGGCTCTTTTGCCTACGGCCTGGGCGACAGCCTTGGTTTTATCATCCTGTACTACCTGTGCGCCGGAGCCGTTAAGCGCAGCAGGTCGCTGCGGATGTTCAGGCTCTACTGCCTGGTGTATTTCGTCGAGCATTTTATCATTTCCGGCTTCTTTTCTTTTTACTTTTTTACCTATGACGGGCCGGACAAGGCGCTGGCTTTCGGCATTGTGCTGGTTCTGGTCTGCTTGTGCCTGCTGTTCATGCCGCTCATACAAAAAAAGCTGTTTGATGCCGACTGGACAGACGGCCTTTATCTGCGCGACATGGAGGGGTATTCGCGCCCCCTTGCAAAAACGGAAGAGATCAATGACAGGGACCGCCTGAACCTGACTCCCCGCGAGAAAGAAATTTTTACCATGCTGCTGGAGGGCATATCGCCCAAGGAAATCGCCTTTACCCTTAAGGTCAGCTACGACACGGTGTGCTTTCACCAAAAAAACCTGTACCGCAAATTGGGCATTCAGAGCAGAATGGAACTTTTTGCCCGGTACTCGTCCGCTCAAAAAATAAAATCCGTTTAGCCTTTTGATAATGACCATCCTACCCGGTTTTGTAGGGTAAAAACGGGCTAAAACAGGCCAACCTACCGGATTTTGTAGATAGCCAGCGCATTATTTCGTCCCTATATTTTTACAAGCAGGTCAAAAATGTTCTGTACAGAACACTCGACATGCAAATTTGTCATCAGGAGGATGCTTATGAAAAAATTGTTTTGGGTAATGCTGGTAATGGTGCCGGCATTGGGGCTGATGCTTGGAAGCTGCGCATCTGGACCCGCGCTGTCATTGTTCAACGGACCGCACCCGACTCTGAGCAGTGTGAACGCCGTTTCAGAAAAGACGGGGACGGCTTCATCGACGGTGGTCTTTGGATTCGGGAGAACAACGTATCCCACCATATCGGAAGCTGCCGGAAATGGAGGAATAACAAAAATCGCAACCGTTGAGTATTACAACAAGCCGTTTTTCTTCAGATTGTTTGTCCAATACACAACGATTGTAACAGGGGAATAGCATTCCCATAATCACGTTTCGCAAAAACGCAGATTATCTGCGGCAGAATTATTGCCTGTTAAGGAGGGCGCAAAATGAAAACAAAAAGATGGTTTATGGCTTTATCGGCTGCTATGGCAGTTGCTCTTGTTCTTGGAGGATGCAACTGGGAACACGATGAGGATGACGACGATCACCGTAAAAAGAACGGCAGCGAAATCCCCGGCTACCAAGCCTATTACGCAGTCGATTTTATCGTTACGGGCGGCCCAATTCCCCCGCCTGATCAAAACGTGAAATGCGGGGAAAGGGCTGCCGAACCGGTGGTGAGAGACGCATCGAATGCGATCATCCCGGTCGACTGGTATTCGGATCAGCAGTTTACCGTACCGTATTATTTTAACATTCCTGTTACCAATGACATTACGCTGTACGGCAAATGGGAGGACGACGGATAATCGGGCGAAACCTACATCGCCTCAAGCGCGCCGAATTTTCTGAGTTCGTCGGCCTGGCTGCGGATTTTCGCGATGGCCTTCATCTCTATCTGGCGGACCGTTTCCGGCGAAAGGTCCATTTTGTCGCCGATTTCCTTGAGCGTGTGGGGTTCGCCGTCTTCAAGCTGGTAGCGGTAGGCGAGCACTTGGCGCTCCCTGTCCTTGAGCCGTTCAAGAAACCGCCGCGCGCCTTCGCGGTAGTAATTCCGGAACAACGTCCGCTCGGGGCTGTAGGTGTAGTCCTCGTGGATCTCCATCGTCGCGCCCGAGTCTTCCTTGTTGTTGTCCAGTTCCAGGGGCAGGGGGCCGGAGCTCATGTTGATGATAAAGTCGATGTCGCGTACGGGAATCCCCAGTTCGTCGGCAATGTCTTCGGTGCGGGGCTGGTGCATTAAAGTCTGGCTAAGGGTGTGGTAGGTATGCTGAATCCTCCTGAGGATCTCCTCTTTCCGGTGGGGCAGCCTGACGATGCGGCGTTTGTTGGTGAGGTAGCGGATGATAAACTGGCGAATCCACCATGCGGCGTAGGTGCAAAAACGGACGTTTTTCGCGTGGTCATATTTTTCCGCCGCGTGCATCAGTCCGAGGTTGCCCTCCTGGATAAGGTCTATGAAGGGAACGTCGCGGGCGACGTAGGAACGGGCAATTTTTACCACAAGCCGGAGGTTGGCACGGATTAGTTTGTGCAGGGCTTCCTTGTTTCCCTGCTGGACAAGGCGGGACAGGGTGATTTCTTCTTCAAAATCCAGGAGAGGGTATGCCTTTATCTGGTCGAAATAAATCCGAAGGAGTTCTTCGTTTTCCGTCTTTCTGTACCCCGACCTGCCTGAACTTTTCATAGCCTCTCCATTTTTTGCCTGTTCCTGTCTCAGAGCCAGATTCTGAAACAAATATGCCATTTATCTAGCAAATTCCATGCCAAGTTGCTGTTTTTTTTAAAATATTTTGTAATTCCTTATGGGGTAACGACTTAGGAATTCGCAATTTAGGCCGGATCGGAAAATATTAGGCGAAATGTATACTTTTTCATATTTTTAACCATATAGAAATCATAATGCCTGCGTGATATATTTATGTGAACACATATGATCGAGTACGTTGTTCCCGGCAATATAGACGACCGCGTTCTGGCAAAAGCGGCGCGAATTCTCGAGGGGGGGGGGCTTGTCGCCCTGCCTACCGATACGAGTTGGAGCCTGGTCTGTTCGCTCAAATCGCCGTCCGGTATCAAGAAACTGCGAAAGCTTTCCGGCGAGCGGGAGGAGCGGCACTTTACCCTGCTGTGTTCCGACATTTCCCAGTTCGGGGAGCTGTGCAGCCTGGACAACAGCCGGTTCCGGCTGATCAAGCGGCTTTCCCCCGGGCCGTATGTGTTTATTCTGAAGACGCTTTTGGGAACCGAAAAGGCCCTGGACATACGCCGCCGGGAAGCCGGGGTGAGGATTCCGGGCCATCCCATACCGCTAGGCCTAATCGGTACGCTCCAGCAGCCCCTCTATTCGATAACGGCCAAAAGGTCAATGCAGGAAGACATGGATTTTGTCCGCCCCGCAGCCAGGGAAGGCGACGAACTGCCCCCGATCCCCGAGGAAGACCTCTTTGAGGGGGGCTGGGAACTCGAAGGGATTGACGGCCTGGACCTGGTTCTCGACGGCGGCGAAGAGCGCGAACGCATTTTTTCGACGATTCTGGACATATCCGGCGAGGACATCCGCCTAATCCGCCAAGGCGCCGGCCCCTGGCCTATATAGGATATGTTTGTTTTTTTCCACACAAAGGCACAAAGGCACAGATTAAGAGATAGGAATACGCTAGTCCCCATATTGGAACATTAAAAACTCTGTGATCTTAGCGCCTCCGTGCCTCCGTGAGAGGTTATGGGGGTATAAAGTCTGGCTTGTCATTTTTGCGGATTTTTGGTAGCTTGAAAGGGCGATGTTGGAAGGGCGTTCCCTGATTGAGCCGGGTAATTTCAGCCTTGAGGAGACCGAAGGGCTTTTTGCCCTGGCAGAGAAAATCGAAAACGACGATACATTCCTCAGAGGAAGCTGCGGCGGGAAGCTTTTGGCGACGCTTTTTTTTGAGCCGAGTACCCGTACCCGGCTGAGTTTCGAGGCGGCGATGCTGCGGCTGGGGGGAAGCTGCCTTGGTTTTGCCGATCCCGGTTCAAGTTCCGCCGCGAAGGGCGAAAGCCTTGCCGACACGGTGCGTATGGCGGCAAGCTATGCCGACGCGATTGTTATGCGTAATCCAAAAGAAGGCGCCGCGCTTTTGGCTTCCCGCTATTCGCCGGTTCCGGTGATCAATGCCGGTGACGGCGGCCATCATCATCCGACCCAGACGCTAACCGACCTGTTGACAATCAGGCGGCTGCGGGGCGGCGTTAAAGACCTCGTCGTCGGATACTGCGGCGATTTGAAATTCGGGCGAACCGTTCACTCGCTGGCAAAGGCGTTGTCACGTTACGAAAATATCAGCATGATCTTCATCTCGCCGGAAGAACTTACCCCTCCCGAATACATCGTCCGCCACCTGCAAAAATCCAATGTCGAGTTCAGGGAGATTCGCAGCCTTGAAGAGGCCATGCCCCACCTGGACGTGCTGTACATGACCCGTGTGCAGCGGGAACGTTTTTTTAACGAAGAAGACTATATCCGCCTGAAAGATACCTACATTCTCAATGAGGAAAAAATGGCATTGGGAAAAAAAGAACTTGTCGTTCTGCATCCCCTGCCCAGGGTGAACGAGATCGCCGTCGAGGTGGACGATGACCCAAGGGCGGCCTATTTCAAGCAGGCAAAGTACGGGATGTATGTACGCATGGCGTTGTTGTCGTCGATACTGGGAGTGAGCGGTGCTTAACATAGACAGGATTAACAACGGAATTGTCATCGATCATATCAAGGCGGGGCATGGGATTCGGATTTTTAACTGGCTGGGCCTCGATAAAGCGCCGTATATCGTCGCCTTTGTGATCAATGCCAGCTCAAAAATTATGGGCAAAAAGGACATTATCAAAATCGGCGATAATGACATTGCCATAAATTTCAATGTTTTGGGACTTATCGATCCCAATATAACGATAAACGTTATCGAAAATCAGGCTGTCACCAAAAAAATAAAGCTCCAGCTTCCCGACAAGGTTGAAAATGTGCTGATCTGCAAAAACCCCCGCTGTATTACATCTACCGAAAAGTATGTTCCCCATGTTTTTCACCTCGAAAACACCGAACTGCAAACCTACCGCTGCGAATACTGCGATGAAATACGATCGGCAAGCGACTTCAGAAATTAGGAGTGCAATTTGCGCAGACTCGTATTAAAAAATTTCCGGATTGTTGACGAAGACGGCGATTTTACCGGTTCGATTGTTGTTGAAAACGGCTGTATAAAAAATATTGTTACTGAGGATAATAATCTGCCCGGAGCGGACATCACCATAGACGGCGGAGGCTTTCCGCCTTCTGCAGTGCTGATGCCCGCCTTTATCGACCTCCATGCCCATTTCCGCGAGCCTGGCTTTCCCGAAAAGGAAACAGTACAATCTGCCGCCCTTGCCGCTGTATCGGGCGGGTACACGACGGTGGTTTGCATGGCGAACACCAAACCGGTGATCGATACTTATGTTAAGACCCGCGCCCTAAAGGATCGCGGCGACGCCCTGGGCCTCGTCGATCTGTACCCGGTTCTGTCGCTGACAAAGAACATGGAAGGCAGGGAACTTTCGGGGATAACGGACCTGTTCAGGGCAGACAGGGAAAACGGCTATAACCTGCCATTGATGCTCTCGGAAGACGGCAAGGATGTTGACGATGACGATCTGTTCCTTGCGGCGATGGGGGAAGCGAAAAGGCTGGGGGTTCCCGTTTCATGCCACTGTGATTTTGGCGGAGAAAATGACGCTACTGCCCGCGCCATTGCGCTGGGAAAAAAAGCCGGCTGTCATATACACATCGCCCATGTCTCTACCGCCGAAGCGGCGGAAATAATCCGCACGGCAAAAAAAGATTCCGCCGCAGCGGACGGCTTTTCCCTTACCTGCGAGGCAGCGCCCCACCACATTGGCGCAACGGAAGAAGACGCACGGCGCATGGGGGGCGAAAGTTTCGGCAGGGTAAATCCCCCGCTGCGATCCGAAGCAGACCGCCGGGCGATCATCGCCGCGATCGATGACGGCACCATCGACGCGATTGCCACCGACCACGCGCCGCACAGCGAAGACGACAAAGCCGCCGGCGCCCCTGGTTTCAGCGGCCTGGAAACCTCCTTCGCCGCCTGTCTGACCTATCTGGTATCTGATGATTTCTCTGAAAATTCCTCACGCCAAGGCTCATCGAACCTTCGGTTCGCGAACGCAGAGGAAGAAAAGGGGCTTGCGAAATCTATTCTGACCCCCCGTGCCGCTGTGCCTCCGTGTGATGATTCTGGAAAAATAATGAATAAGCTTTCCAGGCTGTTGAGCGCGAATCCGGCGCGGATTATTGGTTTGAGCGACCGGGGCAGGATTGCTCCGGGGCTGCGGGCGGACTTTGTCATCGTCGATACCGGGGCAACAGGGACAGTGGCGCCGGAACGATTTAAATCGCGGGGAAAATGCAGCCCCTTTGCGGGCAGGGAACTGCGGGGAAAGGTGCTGATGACGTTTAACGCGGGACGCATAGTGTATGAGGAGGGCGGCATTGTATAACATCGACCGGCTTTTTGAATCTGTCGCCGCAAAGGGGCATGTGTGCGTGGGGCTTGATACCGCGGCGGAATACATTCCGCCCGCCGAGCGGCAAAAAGCCGCCTGTGACGCGGACGCGGTTCTGGCTTTCAACAGGGCGATTGTTGACGCCACTTTTGACACGGCGGCCTGCTACAAGGTGCAGATCGCCTGTTACGAAGAAATGGGCCTTGCCGGGCTTTCGGCGTATTCCCAAACACTCAATTATATCCGCGGGAAAGGCGGTCTGGTTATCGCCGACATCAAGCGTGGCGACATTGCCGATACCGCCCTCCGTTATGCGAAAGCTCACTTCTCAGGGGAGTTCGAGGCAGATTTTGCCACACTTTCCCCCTACATGGGCATGGACTCCATCGAACCCTGGCTTGGCTATGCCGATAGCGCGGGCAAAGGGGCGTTTGTTTTAATGCGTACCAGCAACAAGGGTATGCGGGATTTTGAATATCTGGAACTGAACGGCACTGTGCCGCCGCAACGCCTGTATCACGCGGTGGGAAACAAGCTGGCGACTATTGCCGCCGCGCATTTGGGGAAATACGGCTACGGGGCGTTTGGCGCGGTAGTTGGCTGCACCGAGCGGGAAGAAGCCGCCGAAATCCGCAGCGCGTTTCCGAATCTGTTTTTTCTCATTCCCGGCTACGGCGCGCAGGGCGGCGCGGCGGAAGCGGCGGCTCTGCTGCTGCGCGAAGGAAACGGCGGCGTGGTGAATGCCTCCCGTTCGATACTCAAGGCATGGAGCGCAGAGATCGGCAGTTCCGGCGGCGATGCATTTGCAGCGTCCAATACATTCGCCGCAGATGCGGCGTACAGGGCGGCGGCAGAAATGCGTGACGCGATACAGGCGGCGGCACAAAATGTCTGACACAAAACAGAGCGCGTACTGCGAACTGGTAATCAATAATGCTATTACCAAAGATATTTTCCAGTTGGATTTTGTTTGGCCGGGCGCGGCCCCAAAAGCCGGACAGTTCTTCATGGTAAAGCCGAAGCAAAGCGCCGTGTTTCTCGCAAGGCCAATAAGCGTCGCGCTGTGGAAACCCAATACCGTAAAATTCTTGATCGCGCGGCGGGGCACGGGAACGCGGGAACTTGAAGCCATGCGCCTCGGCGAGGAAGCGGAATTGATCGGCCCGCTGGGAAACGCCTGGGCAGACTTTTTGCCGAAGGGCGGCGGAAAACCAATCGCCCTGATCGGCGGCGGCATCGGCATTGCCCCGCTGGAAGCATTGCTCTGCGAATTGCCGGATTACCATTTCCATTTTTACGCCGGTTTCAGAAAAACTCTTAAAATGGAAGAGAAAGCCACGCTTTTGGGACCGGCTTTACTTGAAGCTGAACAAGTTATTACCTCAGCGGAATTCGGCAAAGAGGGGCGCATAGGACTCATCCCCGATTTTCTGGAGCCGGAACAATACGCGGCGGTCTGCGCCTGCGGGCCTGAGCCGATGCTCAAAGCCGTAGCGGCAAAATGTAAAAATACTGCCGTTCCCTGCTTCGTCTCCCTGGAGCGGCGGATGGCCTGCGGCGTGGGGGCCTGCCTGGGCTGCACGGTACAAACCTCGGGCGGCAACCGCCGCTGCTGTGCTGACGGACCGATATTTAGGGCGAACGAGGTATACTAACTTTTACTTAACTCCGAATACCTCTCACAGAGGCACGGAGGCACGGAATGTAGGGTGTGCTTTATTAATCCCATGCATTCCTCTGTGCCTTGGTGCCTCCGTGAGGGTAAACAGGGAATGATTGTATTGTAAACATTTGGATGTTACACGATACTAAGCAAATGGACCTTTCTGTTACTATTGCGGGACTGCGTTTGCAGAATCCCGTTATCGCCGCGTCGGGAACTTTCGGTTACGGCGGGGAGTATGCCGGCATTATCGACGTGTCCCGTTTGGGCGGCATTTGCACAAAGGGCCTTACCCTAAATCCCAGGCCGGGCAATACCGGCGTCCGCGTCTGGGAAACCCCGTCGGGCCTTTTAAACTCCATCGGGCTTGAAAACCCCGGCATTCCCGCCTTTATTGAAAAGGAACTGCCCCGGCTGCGTTCCATTGGCCCGGCGGTTATCGCCAACCTAAGCGGCTCTACCGTGGAAGAATACGCCGAGGGAGCGGCGCTCCTCAACGCCAGTTCTGTCGACATGGTTGAGCTGAACATCTCCTGCCCCAACGTCAAAGCCGGCGGCATGGCGTTCGGCCTTGATCCCCAAGCGGCCGCTGAGGCAACGGTTCCGGTTCGCCGCGCCCTGACTGCCAAGCCGCTCATGGTAAAACTTTCGCCTAACGCCCCCGATCTGATCGCCGTCGCCCGCGCCTGTGTCAACGCCGGGGCCGACGCCCTGTCGCTGGTAAACACCTTCAAGGCGATGGCGATTGACATACAGAACCGCCGGCCGGTTTTTGACAACATCAGTGCAGGGCTTTCCGGCCCGGCGATAAAGCCCATCGCCCTGCGTATGGTGTGGGAACTCTGCGGCGAATTTCCCGCGATCCCCGTCGTGGCTCTGGGAGGAATCGCATGCGCCGCAGACGCGCTGGAATTTCTCATGGCGGGCGCTGCGGCGGTACAGGTCGGTTCTGCAACCTTTGCCCATCCTGCAGCAATGATCGAAATCATTGACGGCATTGAAGACTATATGCGCCGCAGCCGTATCGCCGCGCCGGGGGAACTGTCAATCCGCTAGAACTTTAAAATACAAAAACTTCACTCTATATTTATCACGCAGAGGCGCAGATGCGTGAGAATTTGGAAAAAATTGTATTGCAAGCATTTTGGTTTTATAGTGTACTGGACGTTGCATGGTAATTTTTATACAATTTATCTATGAAAAATAAAAAAATCGTTCTGTTGGTTCTATTCGGATGTATCCTTTCCGGTTTTCTGTTCGCAAAGGGAAACAGTGAGAATGCAAAAACATTAACAATGTACGGATTTCGCGGCCCTACGGGGGTGGGGATGATTCGCCTCTTTGATGCTCCCCCGCAAATCCCCGGCTATAGCGTAAAGATGGAAGCCCTGGCCCAGCATGACCAAATGGCCGCCCGTTTGATTTCCGGCGAAGCAAAAGTGGGAGTGCTTCCTCCCGATGTTGCGGCCAAACTCGCTTCTACAGGGAAGGATATCCGCGTTGCGGCGATTATCGGTATGGGTATGCTGGATCTTCTCAGTTCCGATCCCGCGGTGCGGAGTCTTGACGACCTAAAAGACAGAACCGTGCAGGTTCCCGCCCAGGGGGCAGTTCCTGACTATGTGTTCCGACGGATACTCGAAGCGAGGGGGCTAAAGCCCGACCATGACGTTAAGCTGGACTTTTCCCTGGCCTATCCCGAAATCGCCCAGTCGCTCATCGCCGGAAGAATCTCCGTCGGCCTTATGCCCGAACCTTTCGCCACCATGGCCCGTCTGGGCAGGTCGGATCTGCATTCCGTCGCGAATGTTCAGGAAGAGTGGATTCGAATCGCCGGCGGCGAGAATTTTCCCCTGACGGCCGTTGTGGTGGACGGGGCCTTTGCCGACGCGAATCCCCAGGCGGTGGCAGCTATTCTTGACGCGGTAAAAGATTCCATTGAATGGGTGCAGGCCCATCCCGCCGAAGCCGGTGCCCTGGTGGAAAAGCATGATCTGGGTTTGCGCGCCGCCGTTGTAACAGCGGCGGTTCCCAACTCCGGCTATGTGTTTATTCCCGCAGCGCAGGGACGCTCCTCCCTGGAAGCGCTGTACAGGGCGTTTCTGGAATACAATCCGGTTTCCATTGGCGGCGCATTGCCCGCCGATGGGTTCTACCTTAAATGAAAAAAAATGGTAGCACTGTTTTCTGGACCGCCGCAGGAATAATTTTTCTGCTGCTGGTCTGGGACATTGCCGCGCGGCTGTACGGTTCGGGCATTATTTTGCCCGGCCCGCTGCCGGTGCTGCGCCGTCTTGCCGCGCTGGTTCCTACCCGCCGTTTTTTAACGGCGCTGGCCGACGGTTTCCTGCGGGTGATGGGGGGAATCGTCATCGCGGTTCCCCTGGGCATCGCCGCCGGTATCGCCGCCGGTTTGGACCGGCGCATCCGCTCTTTTCTGCGGCCCCTCTTCTCGGTGATCTCGGCCACTCCGGTAATATCCGTCATTCTCCTCGCCTTTCTTTTTCTCGGTTCGGGCAAAACGCCGGTCTTTACCGCTTTTCTCATGGTCTTTCCGGTAATGACAGCTAACGTTATCGAAGGCATCAACAGCACCGACCCGCGATTAAAGGAACTTTTTACCGCGTTCAGGATCAGCCCGGCGGAAACATTGCGGTATCTCTATATCCCTTCCCTTGTTCCCTTTATCCTTGGGGGGTTGAGGAGTTCTCTCTCCCTGTGCTGGAAGGTGGTGGTCGCTGCGGAAGTTTTGGTACAGCCGGCAAGGAGCCTTGGGGCCGGTATGCAGCAGGCAAAAGCCCAGTTGGAAACACCCGAATTGTTTGCCTGGACAGCCGCGACCGTCTGCGCCGCAGCCTTTTCCCAGGGCCTGCTTTCGCTTGCCATTAAACTGCACGGGCGGGGCAGAAGATGAAAATAACCGTCCGCGATCTTTCGTTTGCCTACGCCGAACAAAAAATTCATGGCAAACATCTTTTTAATCATTTTAACGCCGATTTGGACGGGGGAGAGTCCGGCCGTCCGCTGGTTATCCTTGGAACATCGGGCTGCGGAAAGACCACCCTCCTAAAAATCCTCAGCGGCCTGTTGCAGCCTCAGGGGGGGGAGATACATTTTTCCGGCGGAGAACCTTCCGGGGCAGATGTTGCATCTGCCTTTATGTTTCAGGAGCCCCGGCTCCTGCCCTGGCTTACAGTGCGGCAGAACGTCAGCCTGCCCCTGGAAAAACGTTACGGCAAAGAAGGGGCCAAAGAGAGGGCGCAGCATTTTCTGTCTCTCGTTTCTTTGGATGACAAGGAAGATGCGTATCCTTCTGAACTTTCCGGCGGGCAGGCCCAGCGCGTTTCCATGGCCAGGGCATTTGCCTGGCCTTCTCCGGCGCTCTTTATGGACGAGCCTTTTCAGTCACTCGACATCCCCCTGCGGATTCACCTTATGGACCTCTGCCTCTCATTGCAGGAAAGCGAGAATCTGTCACAGAAAAACCGCTTGCTCATCGCCGTAACACACGATCCCCGGGAAGCGGTTTACCTTGGGGGACGGATCATCATTCTGGGAGGATCAGGCGAGGGCATTATTTTTGACAGGATTGTTAACCTTGGCTCTCGGGAAAGGGCTTATGGCAGCGCCACTGCGGGAGAACTGGAAAGGGAATTGATTCTGCACATTACCAAATAAGCTAAAATCTGCCTTCTTAGTCCTTTGCAAAATATGCCTGGAAAAAAACATCCTCTGCTTCGATGATCACTTTTCTAAGGTTTTCTTCCTTATTGGGGTCTGTTATCCATTTTTTCGCCAATTCAACGGGTATATATTTTAATGTCCCAACAAGCACCGGCCCCCTTTTTACAAAAGTGATAACCATTTCATTTTCTGTATTGAGACACGTTAAATTATTCAAATCCACATGCCAATGTCCGGCTACTTTCGCTTTCATTTAGTCTCCTTGATCTAAAAAATACGAAAAAAAGTGCCAGAAGGCAAATGAATTCCGATATTATGTGTTATTTTATGCCGATTTTCTCATGCTGTACCGGCAATCTTTTTCAACTGCGTCAAGGTAAACATCGAAAAGCCCGTCAAAAATACAGTTCCAGTCCCGCGACAGGGCGGTTTGCCGGCCATTGCCGGCGAGCCGCGATCGGAGGTTTTCATTTTCCATCATTAAGACAAGGTTATCCGCAAAAGCCTCCGCGTCTTCGGGTTCGCAGAGCAGGGCGTTGTCGTTATGCGAAAGAAAATCTGTCACGCCGCCGCCTGCCACTGCTGCCACCGGCAGTCCCGACGCCATCGCTTCCAGAACCACATTGCCGAAGGTCTCCGTTCCCGACGGAAACGCGAAGCAATCCGCCGACGCGTACATCTGCGACAAATCGGCTCCCCGTTGGAATCCCGTACATACCGTGTTGGGCAGGCGGGCGTTATGGATTGTTTCGATGTAGGGACCGTCGCCGGTAAAAACAAAAACCGCCCGACCAGGGTAACGGCGTTCAATAGCGGCGGCGGCATGGAGCAGCATGTCAAGGCTTTTCTCAGCGGAAAGCCGCCCCACATAGAGAAACATAAATTTGCCGCCGCCCAGTGTTTTTCTCAGGGTTTCATCCCTGTGTCCGGGATTGAAGGTATCGGCGTCTATGCCCCTTGACCAGATGTCCAGGTTGCGGTACCCCTTGCGTAAAAGTTCCCCAAGGGTATGGCGCGAGGGGGCAAGCGTGCGTGCGGAGGAACGGTAAAACCAGGCAAGATAATTTTCCAAAACAGGCTGCATGAACTCAAGGTTGTGGTATTTCAGGTACTTGCAATAATCCGTGTGAAAACTCATTACCAGCGGAATGTTTCTCGATTGCGCGTAACGCATGCCCCTGAAACCGATGCCAAATTCGGTGGTAACGTGAATTACGTCAGGCATAAAGTTATCGCATATTTCGTCTATCCCCCAAAACGAGGGGAAGGCAAGGCGGCTCTTTGGTGAAATGGAAGTGGTAATTCCCTTAAAACGGTGAACCTTGCGATGCGAGGAATCGCAGTGGGGGTTTTGTCCGTCGTAATCGGGAGCAAAAACCAAATGGCGGACATTCTTCCCATCCAGGTAAGTTCCAAGTTTGGACAGGGTGTTGGTTACGCCGTTGACTTCCGGCGCAAAGGTATCGGTAAAATACGCAATCCTCATACAGCAGCCTCCCTTGATAAAACTACTATATTGTCGTAATGCGATTGTTAAAAAATGTATAAAGAAACATTATTTTTTGATTAAAAAAAAACCCGGGTAAAAACGTCATTTCGACACGAATCCATGGTATACTTTTGCAAGCTATGGGTGAAAACCGCCGTATTCTGTTTAAACTCGAAAGTACCGGCGCGGAACAAAGCGTTGATGTGCCGCCCGGCGAATCTTTGCTGGAAGCGGCGAAAAGGGCGGGCGTTGCCCTGGACGCGCCCTGCGGCGGCAGTGGAACCTGCGGCAAGTGCCGCATAAAAGTGCTTGCGGGCGATGTTAAAGGCGGGCAGTCGCGGCATATTGCGCCGCAGGAATTTGCCGACGGCTGGCGGCTTGCCTGCGAAAGCTATGCCGAATCGGACATTGCGGCGCTGGTTCCCGATACGGCCTCGGCCTGGCAGCGCTCGATCAGAGTGGACGGATCGGATTCGATCCGAGGAAACGCCGCTTTTCGGGAATTGCTCGGCGAGCTTGAAGCTATGGGACTTAAGCCCGATTCGGGACTCAGCCTGACGCGCCTTGCATTGGACCCGCCCTCTATCGATAACCCGATGGCGGACCGGGAACGGCTGCTTCAAAAACTGGAAAGGCAGACGGGAATGCGGGCAGATGTTGCGCTGTACGCCCTTTGCAAGCTGCCGTCACTGCTGCGTCAGGCGGACTTTTCCGTTTGCTGCGTCTTGCGGCGAGAGACAGCGGGCCTTACCGTGCTGGACATTTTCCCCGGCGGCGCTGCACCGGTTATCGCCGGGCTTGCCGTCGACATCGGTACGACCACAGTTTCCGCGCTGCTGGTTAACCTTTTGTCGGGCGATATACTTGCATCTGCTTCGGCGGGCAACGGCCAGATTCGTTACGGCGCCGACGTGATCAGCCGCATTATCGAAAGCGGAAAATCGGGCGGCCAAGAACGGCTGCGGCGGGCGGTAACCGACGAATGTCTCGTTCCCCTGATCGTCCGCCTCTGTGAAGCCGCCGCGATCCCCGGCGAACAGATTTACCGGGCCGCTATTGCGGCTAACACCACCATGACCCACCTCTTCCTTGGCGTTGACCCCGCGTATGTGCGGCTTGAACCGTACACACCGGCCTTTTTTGAAAGCGGGCCGCTCTCCGCCGCCGCCCTTGGTCTGCCCCTGCACCCCGACGCGGAAGCGGCGATTGCTCCGGCGATTGGGAGCTATGTCGGCGGCGATATAACCTCGGGCGTATTCGCGTCGATGATGTTCAAAAAGCCGGAAATTTCCCTGCTCATCGACCTGGGAACCAACGGAGAACTTGTCCTTGGCAATTCGGAATTCTTGATGAGCTGCGCCTGTTCCGCCGGGCCGGCTTTTGAGGGCGGGGACATTGGCTGCGGCATGAGGGCGACGGACGGGGCAATCGAAGCCTGTGCGGTTGACCGTAAAACAATGGCGCCGCAATGTACCGTCATCGGCGGACAGAAACCGCTGGGGCTTTGCGGCTCCGGCCTGATCGACCTTATCGGCGAACTGTTCCGCTGCGGTATCATCAACGCCAGGGGCAAGTTCGTAAAAGAGGGGAATCGCATCCGCCGCGACGAGTGGGGCGGGGCGGCCTACATCGCCGCGTTTGCGGACGAGTCGGCGGACGGAAGGGAGATTTGTCTTGGCGAGAGCGACATCGACAACTTTATCCGCGCGAAGGGCTCGATCTTTTCGGCGATACAGACCCTGCTTGCCTCGCTTGATTTTGATTATAGCGTGATCGAAAACGTATATGTTGCGGGCGGCATTGGCAGCGGCATCAACATGCGTAACGCGATACGGATAGGGATGCTGCCCAATCTTCCCGCCGAAAAATTTAAGTATATAGGCAACAGTTCCCTGCACGGCGCGTATTCGATGCTGGTGTCTTCCGAGGCGGCGGCAATGATCGAACAAACCGGCAGGGGCATGACCTATATCGAACTTTCAACCCATCCTGGCTACATGGATGAACTGGTGGCGGCGTGTTTTCTGCCCCATACCAACGGAGCGCTTTTTGAATACATCGAATAAAACCGAAATACCCCTGAGCTATTACCAGACAATTTATCAGAGCCTTGACCCCCTGGAAATAGCGCGTAAATGCAACCTGGAATTTAACGGCGGGGCCTTTAATCTCCGGGTGATGGGAACGGAGTACCGTGTATCCCATCCCGAATTTGCCCTGCTGGACAATGATGGCAGCGAAGTTCATGAGGCTTACGAAAAAATTTTATTCATCCGTTACCTTTGCGAAGGAAAATATTTCCCGTCGCAGGGAAAACAGTTGTCGTATAACGAGTTTCCCTGGGGGGCGTTGTACTATTCGAATTTCAAGGGGCGCTGTCTTAAGCGCTTTGCCAATACCTTTGGCAGGGACATTCCCGCCTTTGTTAAGATGATTGAACAAAACCCGCAGCTTCGTGCCGCCCCCCTGAAGATAGGAGATGCCGCTTACCGCCTGGAATTTTGCAGCGGCCTGTATGTCTCGCTGATACTCTGGCAGGCGGACGATGAGTTCTCCCCTTCGGCACAGATTCTCTTTGATGACAATTTTGTGTTTGCCTTTACCGCAGAAGACCTTGCCGTAGTGGGGGAGGTTCTTGTCAACCGTCTAAAAAAACTGCTGGGGTAATAACTGGAGGGACGATAGCATTGGAAGATTACACCAAATTTCGCCTGAAGAAAAAGGATGAACTGGAGTCGTTTCTGGCGGATAAGGACAATATTTTTATCGTCGCGTGTAACAAGTGCTTCAGGGAATTCGAACTCGGCGGCGAACCGGAGTGCGGCGAGTTTCAGGCTATCGTCGAGGGACAGGGAAAGACCGTCGCGGGCAGCGTGAGCATCGACTTTTTGTGCAACAAAACCATGACGATGAAAAAGCTGCAGAATGTTTTACCGTCCGGGGCTGAAAGCGCCTTTGTCGTCTCATGCGGGCTGGGCATTCAGACCGTCGCCGGTTTTGCCGAGCTGCCGGTCTTTGCCGCCTGCGACTCGATTCCGTGTGACGGCAGCCACGGCATGGCGCTGACCAAACGCCGCTGCGATGCCTGCGGCCAGTGCTACCTGAACCTCACCGGCGGAATTTGCCCCATCGTAGACTGTTCCAAAAGCCTGATCAACGGACAGTGCGGGGGCTGCAAAAAAGGCAAGTGCGAAGTTGACAATAACAAGGACTGCGCCTGGGAGAATATCTACCGCAGACTGGAAAAGCAGGGCCGCCTGTCCGAGTGCCTGGATCGCCCCGCGTTTTTCCGTGACTATTCAAAATCCAACTTCGCCTTTGTTAACGGTTATGTGCAATCCATTCGCGAAAGCAGGCTCGACGGCTGCTACGGCGGCATCCACCCCAGGGAACGCAAGGAGATCAGCGAAGGCATTGCGATAAAACCATTCCCCGCAGTCAGGCAGGTGGTTATTCCGCTGCACCAGCACACGGGTTCTCCGGCGCTGCCGCTGGTTAAAACCGGCGACATGGTTCAAATGGGACAGAAGATCGGCGAAGCAGCCGGCATTGTCAGCGCGATGATACACGCCAGCGTCAGCGGAAAAGTGGCGGCGGTAACAATGTGCCCTCACCCCATTACCGGCTTGGACGTGCTTTCGGTAATCATCGAAAATGACGGAAAGAACACCGTACACGATTCGGTTAAACCCTGCGGTAATCTTGACGACCTCGGCGCGGAAGACATTGTTGCCATCGTGCGGGAAAAGGGCATAGTCGGCATGGGCGGCGCCGCCTTTCCCGCCAGCGTCAAGCTAAAGCCGTCGAAACCCATCGACACGGTGCTGCTCAACGGCTGCGAATGTGAGCCGCTGCTCACCGCCGATCACCGGCTGATGCTGGAATACGCGGACGGGATAATCTTTGGCCTGGGGGCGCTGATCAAGGCGGTGAGCGCGGCGAAAGGGATCATCGTTATTGAGGACAACAAGCGCGATGCCATTGAATTAATGGAGTCTAAAATAGCGGACATTTCCAACATGGAAGTTGCCGTTGTAAAAACCAAGTACCCCCAGGGCGCGGAAAAGATGCTGATCAAGCGCGTGATGAATCGCCATGTGCCATCGGGCGGCCTGCCCCTGGACGTGGGCTGCCTTGTCAGCAACGTGAGTACCGCAAAGGCAGTCAGCGACGCGATACAAACGGGAATGCCCCTTGTTGAGCGCGTGGTGACAGTCACCGGCGAGCGGATCGCCCGGCCGGGGAACTTTATCGTAAAGACAGGAACGGCGGTAAGGGACATTGTTGATTACTGCGGCGTTATTGACGATGACGTTACCATCAAGTTAGGCGGCCCCATGATGGGATTCGTGTGCGGAAACCTCGATGTGCCCGTCATCAAAGGCTGTAATGGAATCATCGCAATAGAGACTGCGGTTTTTCAGGCGGATTCCTGCATTAAATGCGGGCGCTGCGTGGATGTCTGCCCCATGGAACTGCTGCCCCTGTACTACCCCAAATACTCCACGGAAGAAAATTGGCCCGCCATGAATGAAAAAAATGTCCGGGACTGTATTGAGTGCGGGTGCTGCCAATATATCTGTTCTTCAAAGATACCCCTGCTCTATTCGATTAAGGCAGGAAAGAAAGGCATCGCAGAGATGATGAGGAAATGAAATGTTTATAACAGAATTAAAAGAAAAGGATTTAATACTGCCGCTGTTACAGGGAAAGACGGTGATAATCTGCTGCGAGGGCTGCAGGGAGGTTCATTTCCCCGATGAAGAAGCCGCCGCGCTGTGTAATGGTCTTCTCGGCAGCGGGAACGCCGAGGCCGCCGTTGTCACCGACTATATCTGCAACCCCGGCCATCTGCGCCTGCAGTTGGAAAAATATGCAGACAAGGTGGAGAGTGCGGACACGATACTGGTGTTTTCCTGCGGCGTCGGCGTACAGACCGCCGCCGAAAACTTCGAGGGAAAAAGAGTCCTCGCCGCCTGCGACAGCTATTCCCTGCCGGGTTTCCAGGGTCTGACTCCCCTGGAGTACGACTGCGATCAGTGCGGCGAATGTTATCTGAACAGCACCGGCGGCATCTGCCCGATCACCGCCTGCTCGAAAAGCCTGGTAAACGGACAGTGCGGCGGATCGAAAAACGGCAAGTGCGAGGTAGACGGCGAAATGGAATGTGGCTGGGAGAGGATATACCGGCGGCTTGAAAGGCTAGGCCGCCTGGACAGCCTGCAATATGCCGCAAAAATTCGCAATTACGCTGTGGAGGGGTTAACATGAAAATTACCGAATTATTTAAGCGCGGCGAATTTGTTGTTACCGCCGAGATTGGCCCTCCCAAGGGTTTTCACATCGACCACCTGCTGGACGAGGCGGACAAATATTTGAAGGACATTACGGCGGTAAACGTGACCGACAACCAGTCCTCGGTCATGCGCCTGGGCAGCCTTGCCACCTGCATATCGCTGAAGAACAGGGGCTTTACGCCGATCTTCCAGATAACCTGCCGCGACCGCAACCGCATTGCCCTTCAGTCCGACATTCTCAGCGCGGCGCTGTTCGGCATTGAAAATCTTTTGCTGCTAACCGGCGATCACACAAAGCTGGGCGACAACCCCCAGGCGAAACCCGTGTTCGACCTGGACTCCGTGTCGCTGATACACGCGGTAAAAACCCTGGAATCGGGCCGCGACCTTGGCGGGAACGAACTTGTGGGCGCGCCTCCATCTTTTGCGAAAGGCGCAGTCGTCTCGCCGTGCAGTGACTCCGTGGACGTGCAGTTGGCGAAGATGGAGCAGAAGGTCAAGGCGGGCGCTGAATACTTCCAGACCCAGGCCGTTTACGAAAGCGAAAAGTTTTTTCGCTTCATGGAAAGGGCGAAACAGTTTGACGTGCCGGTGCAGTTAGGCATCGTCATTCCCAAGTCTGCGGCAATGGCAAAATTTATGAACAACAACGTCGCCGGCATCAGCGTCCCGCAGGAAATGATCGACGAGTTGAACGCTGACAAGGAAAAGACCAAAGCCGGCATTACCGGCGTGGAAATTTCCGCCCGCATCATCCGCGAGTGCAAGGATCACTGTCAGGGCGTGCACATTATGGCCCTTGGCTGGGAAAGCAAAGTGCCGGAGATTCTCAAGCTGGCGGGGATTACACAGTAACCTAAAACTAAAAACCTTGTGTTCCAGGCCGGTACAGGGTATAATAAATCATGTCGTTCAAAAATGTTCCGCAAAAATTCAACGCTTCCATTGCTGAGGTAACGATTGGCACGGGAGATGCGGCGTTGGCGTTGGGCGGGGAGAGCGTGTTCCCCCTCTACAGTTTCGACGGCCCCATCCCCAATCCGCCCCGCGTGGGAATTGAATTTTCCGACCTCGGCCCCGACCGTTCGCTGGGCGGAATCGCCGCTTTTTACCAGGGCGCGGATTCCATCGCCGATGTTACACGGCGGGCCTGCGAAAAATCCGGCGCCGATTTTGTCAGCATTGTGCTTGACAGCGCCGATCCCAACGGTCAGAACAGATCTGCCGAAGATTGCGCCGCCCTTTGCCGCGAGGCCGCCGAAGCGGCGACACTTCCGCTGGTGATCCAGGGCTGCAAAAATGCCGAAAAAGACGGCAAACTTTTCGAGAAAATCGCCGAAGCCCTGCAGGGAAAAAATGTTATGCTTCTTTCCGCGAAAGAGGAAAACTATAAAGCCGTGGCGGTTGCGGCGGTTCAGGCTTACGGACAGAAAGCCGGGGCGGAGTCGGCAGTGGATATTAACCTCGCCAAGCAGCTCAACGTGCTTGTCTCGCAGTTGGGGGTGCAGCCGGGAAACACGGTGATGAACCTCGGTTCCGCCGCCGCCGGTTACGGCTTTGAGTACGTTCTCTCCACAATAGACAGGGTTCGTTCCGCGGCGCTTGCCCAGAACGACACCATGCTGCAGATGCCGGTTGTCACGCCGGTGGGCGGCGAGGCGTGGACGGTAAAAGAGGCGCTTGTTTCCGAGGAAGATTTTCCCGAGTGGGGGCCGGTGGAGCGGCGGGGCATTGAGATGGAAATCGCCACAGCCGCAGCGGACATCGTTTCCGGTTCCAACGCCGTGATTCTGCGGCACCCCGAATCGGTGGCGGTTATCAAAAAACTCGCCGCAGAACTGGCGTAGGAGGCGGACATGGCGCTGAAAGGTCTCGATATTTTCAAACTGACTCCCAAGACCAACTGCAAGGACTGCGGCTGCCCGACCTGTATGGCCTTTTCCATGAAAGCCGCGCAAGGGGGGCTGGCGATAGAAAAATGCCCCCACCTGTCCGATGACGCCCTGAAAGTTTTGGGCGAGGCCACCGAGCCGCCGATGAAGCTGATCACCATCGGGGCGGACGGACACAAACTCGGCGGGGAAACGGTGCTGTACCGGCATGAAAAATCATTTGTCTCAAAGACATTATTTGGCGTAAGCGTCAATGCGGAAAATGCTGACAGTAAACTTGAAGGTATCAAAAAAATTGACTATGAGCGGATTGGCGAGCGGATGTACATCGAAGCTGTCAATGTTGAGTATACCGGCGATGAGGCGGCGTTTCTCAATACGGTACAAAAATCCCTTGCCCTGGGGCGCGTGCTTGTCCTTGACGTGAAGGATCCCGGCGCGGCGCAGGCGGCGCTTGAGCTTGCAAAGGATAACAAGCCGCTTTTGAACGCCGCCGATGAATCGAATTATCAGGCGATGAGCGAGCTTGCCGTCAAATACGGCGTTGCGTTAGGTGTCAGCGGCGCTACGCTGGACAGCCTGCACGATACCGTCGCGGCGCTGGAGGCCCTGGGTAACAAGAACCTTGTTCTCGACCTTGGCTCTTCTTCCATAAAAGACGTTTTTGCCCGGGCGGTGCAGATCCGCCGCGCCGCGCTGAAAGACGGTGAGCGCAGCTTCGGCTATCCGTCGCTGGTAAACGCCGCCAAAATTGCCCCTGGCGATCCCTCTATGCAGACAGCCCTTGCCTCGCTGTTTACCGTTAAATACGGCTCGCTCATCATCATGGACGAGATGAGCTACGCGCAGGCGCTCCCCCTGTTCGGGCTGCGGCAGAACATCTTTACCGATCCCCAAAAGCCGATGAAGGTTGAGCCGGGCATTTACCCCATTAACGGCGCAGACGAAAATTCCCTGTGCGCTACCACGGTGGATTTTGCCCTTACGTACTTTATCGTTTCGGGCGAGCTTGAACGTTCCGGCGTACCGGTAAATCTTTTTATCAGCGACGCGGGCGGCTATTCAGTGCTGACCGCCTGGGCTGCGGGCAAGCTGTCTGCCGGTTCCATCGCAAAATTTATTAAGGAAAATAATGTTGAGGGCAAAATCGGTAACAGGAATTTAATTATTCCGGGAAAGGTCGCCGTGCTGAAAGGCGAGCTGGAGGAGAACCTTCCCGGCTGGAAGATCATTGTCGCGCCAAACGAGGCGGTGTCTCTGGTAAAGTTTCTCAAGGAATTACAGGTATAGGAGGTTCGTCATGGGAAAATTTATTACGATAGGGGAGCGTATCCACTGCATTTCCCCGGCAATACGGGCGGCGATGGAAACGATGGACGGCGAGCCGATACTGAAACGGGCAAGGGAGCAGATTGCCGCCGGAGCGACATATCTTGACGTAAACATCGGCCCGGCAGAAAAAAACGGCCCCGAACTGATGAAGTGGGCGGTTAAGCTGATACAGGAAAGCTGCGGCAATGTGCCGCTGTGCCTGGACACGGCGAATACCAAAGCGATTGAGGCGGGCCTGAGCGTGTACAACGCGGCGAAGGGCAAACCCATTGTCAACTCCGCCGACGCGGGCGACCGCATTTCCAACATTGACCTTGCCGCCGCCAACGGCGCGATCTGCATCGCCCTCTGCGCGAAAGAAGGTGTTCCATCGGACAACGACGAGCGCATGGCCTACTGCCAGCAATTGCTTGAACACGGCATGGAGCAGGGCATGGAGGCGGAAGACATCTGGTTCGATCCGCTGTTTCTCGTTATCAAGGGAATGCAGGACAAGCAGTGGCAGGTGCTGGAATTTATCCGGCAGCTCAGGGACATGGGGTTGAATTCCACCGGCGGGCTTTCCAATGTTTCCAACATGATGCCCAAACACATACGCCCCATAATGGACTCGGTTATGCTGGCGATGGCCATCAACAACGGTCTGACCTCGGCCATTGTGAACCCCTGCGATCAGCGGCTCATGGAGACGATCAAGTCGGCGGACATAATAATGAACAACAGCCTTTACGCTGATTCATATTTGGAAATATGATCTAGCCCAAAACCCGGTTAGTTTGAGATCATACAGGAGCATTTTCTGGGAAAGCATTTTTCATCATCCTCGGAAGTTTTTTCATGGCTTGCCCAGTTCATCAACCTTGAAAGCGGCCTG
>WRJO01000013.1 GCA_009778545.1 Treponema sp.
CGCCAAATGCCACTTCCCGGCTAAAGTTGAAATACGCGGTTTTGGCTTCCTGTTTGGCCGCCTGTTCACCGGCAAGTATTGCGCCTAACACGGCGGGATCGGCGGAGGCGGCAAGCTGTTCCAGGCGGGCGGCGGCGGAAGGGTCATCCATAAGCGATTTAAAATTCGCCGTAAGTTTGGAGGCTTCTTTTGCCGAAAGAACCCCGCCGTCGGTAAGGCCGAATTTCAGGCCGTTATGCCCAACGGGGTTGTGGCTTGCAGAAATGTAGATGAATCCAATGTCCCCAGCCCCTATATTCCGTGCCCAGGCCATTATTTCCGGCGCGGCGAGGATGCCGGCATACCGCACACGGCAATCGCAGGCCGCCAGCGCCGCGATGATCGCCGCGGCGATAGTTTTGCCGGTGGGACGGGTATCGCAGCCGACCAGCACCAGAGGGCTGCTGCCCGCACCCGCCTTTTCCCGCAGATATTCGGCAAAGGCCAAGGCGGCGCCGGCGGCGATGGTCTTATGGCTGTCGCCGATTTCGGCTGTTTTGTCTTCTTCCCCGCCCGAAGCGGCAAAAACGCCGCGCCAGCCGGAGTGCGACAGAATCATTGCTGAAAGGGAATTCCTCAATTCGTCCGAAGAAACCATACCGAAGTATATCCGGTTGTCTTGCTATTTTCTACCGGTAGCGCATAGAATAAGCAATGAGCATTTTCTGCCTGTTGTGGATACCGGCGTTCTGCCTGTTCCGGCGTACCGCTTTTGCCGGCAGGGGCGCAGTGTACCTGTGGGCATTGCTGACGGGCAGCGTGATTACGCTTGTTCAGTACTATGCCGGCCCAATGGCAGTGCCGGGCGGGTTTGGTTTTTCCCGCTGGCTGGCCGGCTTTATCGATATAGCCAGCCTTCCGGCAGTTGTACCGCTTGTGGTTTGCATTCTGCTGATAAAGCTGCGAATGCTGCCCGCCGGCACCGATCATGCGGGTTTTACCCTGTTCAGCCTTATTCCCCTGGCCGCCTACCGTTCGATAAGCTGGAATTCGCCCGCATCGCCGGTATTGCTTGTTCTGGTTCCCCTGCTCTGGACGGCGCAGGCAGCGGGGATGCCCTGGTTTTTCCGTTTCACTGCGCGGGGATCCCGCTGGTATATTGTGGCCCCCGCGATCCTCGCCATCGCCGCCCTGCCTGCCGCCGCCGCCGCATCATGGTGGGCGTTCTTCTCCCAGCACACCCTCATCGCCTGGCTGTTGTTATGCGTAACATTTGCCCCCGCTGTTATCTCGGGTTTTAAAGAATCTTATCTAAAATATCTCACACAGAGGCACTAAGGCACAGGGAACACAGAGTAAAGATGGGGCTTCGGATTACGCCCATCCTGCCCTTCCTCAATCTCCGTGCCGCTGTGCCTCCGTGAGAGGTTCTTTCAAATCAACTTACGCTTGTCCGGCGGAGCCGAGGACGTTCTGGTTCTTGTGGGCGTAGAGCTTTTTCAGTTCGTCGCGCGCCGGGCCCATGTACTTGCGGGGGTCAAATTCGTCAGGCTTCTCGAAGAACACCGTGCGGATGGCAGCAGTCATCGCAAGCCGCCCATCGGAGTCGATGTTGATCTTGCAGACGGCGCTTTTGGCGGCCCTGCGGAGCTGCTCTTCGGGGATGCCGACTGAGTCGGTCAGTTTGCCGCCGTATTTCTCGATAATTTCGACGTACTCGATGGGGACCGACGAGGAGCCGTGCAGCACGATGGGGAAGCCGGGAATCTTCTTTTCAATTTCTTCGAGGATGTCGAAGCGCAGCGGGGGAGGGATCAGGATGCCGTGGGCGTCCCTGGTGCATTGTTCCGGTTTGAATTTTGTCCGGCCGTGGCTGGTGCCGATCGAAATGGCGAGCGAGTCGACCTTGGTCTTGCTGACAAAGTCGATTACCTCTTCCGGCTCGGTGTAGTGGCTGTGTTCCGAGGAAACGTCGTCCTCGACCCCGGCCAGCACTCCCAGTTCTCCCTCGACCGTCACATAGTCCTTCTGGGAATGGGCAAATTCGCAGACTTTTTTGGTCAGCGCCACGTTTTCGTCGTATGAAAAATGGGAACCGTCGATCATCACCGAGGAAAATCCGGTCTCGATGCAGTCTTTGCACAGTTCAAAAGTGTCTCCGTGGTCCAAATGGAGGACGATGGGGATGTCGTAGCCCAATTCGTGGGCATATTCCACCGCTCCCCGCGCCATGTTTTTCAGAATATTCTGGTTGGCGTACTTGCGCGCCCCCGAAGACACCTGGAGGATAACCGGCGATTTGGTTTCCACGCACGCCTGGATAATCGCCTGCATCTGTTCCATGTTGTTGAAGTTATATGCCGGAATAGCGTATCCGCCCGAAACCGCTTTCTTGAACATTTCCCTGGTATTTACCAGGCCCAATTCGGTGTAACTGGTCATAAAACACTCCTTATTATTGATCTGCCATCAATACTATTGCTTATAAGCCCATACGTCAAGCTAAACTTGCCCCACAATTTTTCTTGCAATCCCCCGGCGGGGCGGGCAGCGCGGGGGCGGCGAAATCTGGGGGAGTCCGCCTACGGAGCCGCTGACCAGCCTTTTTTTGTCCATGCAATAGAGAGCGGCTCCGAAAATTAGCGTGAATATCATGTTCCTCATGCTGGTCAGCCTTTTCTGTACCCTAAGTTTTTGATTCTACTCCCTCGTCTCCTTCGGCGGGGAGGCCCAGAAATTTTCGCCGCCCCCGCGCTGCCCGCCCCGCCGGGGCATTAGACGAGTAACTGTGGGTCAAGTTTAGCCGCCTAGGGGGCGGGTAGGGGACAGGGGTTCGAAAATCAGCGCTTTTTTTTTCCGTGATCCTATGGTATTGTAGAGCCAGGCGCTCTAGTTAACGCCTTTGTTGTCAGGCACCGTAGCGATTACACTAAAAACAACCAATAATTACAATTCTGGAGGAGAATTATGACAGATAAATATATCTTTGGAGCAATTGCTGGTGATATAATTGGTTCTGCTTATGAATTCTATAATATAAAATCTCTTGATTTTGAGCTTTTTACTAATGATACCTTCTTCACGGACGATAGTGTCATGACAATTGCAACAATGTATGTACTGTTAAACTCTGTTGATTATGCGAAAACATATCACAGTATTGGAAGAAGATTTCCCCATAGGGGCTATGGTGGATGTTTCAAGAAATGGCTTTTATCAGATGATCCTAAACCATACAACAGTTATGGTAATGGCTCAGCAATGCGTGTAAGCCCTATTGGATGGTATTGTAATAAAATTAATGATGTATTGGTAGAAGCAAAAAAAAGTGCAGAAGTTACCCATAACCACCCCGAAGGCATAAAAGGAGCACAATCCGCCGCTCTCGCTGTTTTTTTGGCACGAACTGGAAAAAGCAAAAAAGAAATCAAGAAAGGTATTGAAGAAAGATTTGACTATGATCTTTCCCGGACAATTGATAAAATTAGACCTGTTTATGAATTTGAAGAAAGTTGTCAAGGCACAGTTCCCGAGGCAATTATCGCATTTTTAGAAAGTACAGATTATGAAAACGCTGTAAGACTTGCTGTTTCAATAGGAGGTGACAGCGATACATTAGCAGCTATTACAGGCAGCATAGCCGAGGCGTTTTACAAGGAAATTCCTGAAGATATAACCGACTTTGTTCGAGTTATTTTGGGACCTGATTTAATGAAAGATGTGGTTATGCCGTTTTCAGAAAAGTATGGTTATTAAAAGGAGTATTTATGTCAATTATGGAACACCCCATTTTAGGAAGAAGAGTTGATTACAATAGCTTAAACGCTAGGCAACAAGAAGCATTTAATTTTCAAAAAGTTTCTGCAATTTTTGCAGAATATGGCTATTTAGTAATAAAATTATCTGATGATTGGAATGGTCCCGATTTCATTGCTTTAGAATTTAATACTGACCATTATTTAAAAGTGCAATTAAAAGGCAGATTTAGTTTTTTCAAAAAATATTTAAACAAGAATATTCACATATGCTTTCAAGATAAAGAGACAAGTATTTGGTATTTATATCCTCATGATGATCTTTGTGGAATTGTTATGAAAAAATCTGAAACTACCGCCTCTTGGAAAGATCAAGGAGGTTATTCTTTTCCTGTTATTTCTGGAGAAAATAGAAGTATTCTTGAGAAATATGCCTTAAAGTCTTCGAATTCAATATTTAATGATTCATTGAAGAATTTATCTTCAATGAATAAATCACAGGATAATGTTAAACATTCTTCTTTATTTGTCAATAAAATAAAAGAAAAAAAGGATGTTAGCATTATTTCAAAATCACAAGCAATGATTTTAATAAACAAAAAGCATAACTTGCATTTGAATGACAACAACACAATGTTTTCTTCAATAAATCAGAACGTTGAACAATGGAGCTTCAATAGAAAAAATATTCATTTCAGTAATGATACTCATATGATTTTAGTAAACCAATATTCTAAGGAGTTAAACTACTTTTTTTTAGAGCGTGGCACAATTGGATCACCACAAACAACTTTTGATCAAAGGAATGATGAACGAGTAAGAGATAGTTCAATAATTCGGATTATGGTTTCATCATATAATTTCAAAGAAGAAAACTCAGGATTTCCTTTTGGTGATTATAAAATTGATACATTTAAATATTAAGCAAGGTTAGCCTTTATGCAAACACAAATGCCAAACAATTCGCAGCAGGATAATGAACCCAATATAAGTGTTTATCTTGCCATTATTCCTGGCATTTTTCTTACTGTTGTAATTATTTCAAATACTGATCTTCGTTGGTATTCATTTTTTTGGCTAATCTGGATAGTCATTTTTTGCACCGCTATGGTGTTTTCCCTTGTTTGGTATTTAATCGTATCACTTTTTAGGAAAATAAATTCTAATCAAAATGAATATAATACAGTACAAGAAAATTATCAAAATCCACAACAAAATATTTCTTTAAATCAAAACACAATGACAAATCAGAATAAAAAGAAAGTTCCTAAAGATACAAAAAACTATTGAAAGAATTGAACAATTTAATTGGGTTACAACAGGTAAAAGATGAAGTTACATCTTTAATAAATACTATAAAGATAAACATTTTACGCGAAGAAAAAGGTTTGAAGCAATCGCCTTTATCACTTCATTTAGTTTTTTCAGGTAATCCTGGAACAGGTAAAACAACAGTTGCTAGGATACTCGGTAAAATTTATCGTAATCTTGGCATATTGTCTAAAGGTCATCTAATTGAGACAGATAGAGCAGGACTTGTTGCTGGTTACGTTGGTCAAACTGCAATACAGACAAAACAAATAATAGAAAAAGCAAAAGGTGGCATACTTTTTATTGATGAGGCTTTTTCGCTTACACCTCAAAATGCTGGTTTCGATTTTGGACAAGAAGCAGTAGACACACTTTTAAAGGCAATGGAAGACTATCGTGATAATTTTATCGTTATTGTTGCAGGTTATCCAGAATTAATGAAAATATTTATAAAATCAAACCCAGGTCTAGAATCACGTTTTAATACATTTATCAATTTTGTAGATTATAATCCGGATGAATTATTGGAAATATTTAAAACCTTATGTAAACAGCATAATTATATTATTGATCCTAATGCAGAATCTACTTTAATCAAAATATTTCAAAATATTTATACAAACGCAGAAGAATCTTATGCTAATGCTCGCACAGTCCGTAATTTTTTTGAAAAAAGCATAAAACGTCAGGCTAATAGACTTACTAAAAGCGGTAAATTATCGGATATAGAATTACAGACATTTATTTTGGAAGATTTTGTATAAATAATAGAATAAAATATTTAATAAATAAATATAAAAACAAAATATAGTACGGCGGCACAGCATATAACAAACGGTTGCTGTACGCTCCCTTCGGTCGCGAAGCTACACAAAAACGCAGTCGGCACAAGTGCCTTTGTGCGTTTTTGTTCCGCCACAGTTTGGGCAGGAGTCGATGCTTCGCATTGCCCTCTTACCTGCCAAAACCGTCAGCAACCTAGACAATAGGTGCCATTTTGCAGATAATTAAAATAGGTACTTGTGTAAATATAAAAAATTGTATAATATATATATAAGGTAGGGTTATTTTGATGGCTTATGATAATATGAATACATTACCAGAGAATAATACTAAATTGACTTTTATCACTTCTCATACAAATAGTTTAAATCAAGAAAAGGGATTTATACATTAATGGAACATAAAATTTATAGAAATTTCAAATAAAATAAGTATTAAGGAAATGGTAATGAAAATTTTGTTTGTTTGTTCCGCAAATATAGATAGAAGCCCAACTGCTGAACTCATTTATTCTAGCAAAAAAAATTTGGAAGTAAAATCAGCAGGTGTTTCCGATTATGCTATGACTCCTATAACAATAGAACTGATACAATGGGCCGATATTATACTTTGTATGGAAAAAAAGCATATGCATAAAATTAAAAAAAAATATTCTGATATTGTACCGAGTAAAGTTATTGATTCTCTTAATGTTCCAGATGTTTATGAATACATGAATATAGAACTCGTAAATATAATTAGAGAAAAAACTGATATGTGGTTGAATAATTATCATATAAAAAAATATAATAATGAATTAGTTGAAAAAGCAAAACGGCACATAACAAACGGTGACTGTACGCCGCCCTGTTCGGGCGGCTAGGCTATGAAAAACCGCAGTCGGCACTTCGTGCCTTAGTGCGGTTTTGTCTCCGCCATATTTGGGGCGGGGGTTAATGCTTACGCATTGCCCTATTACCCGCCCCAAACGTCAGTTCAGAACGTTAAACGCCATTGTGCAATGTGTTGACAAGATGAAAAATACAGAATATACTGTAAATAATTATAGGAGAAAGTAATGAAATTATTTTTGAGAAAAAATATGAAAAAGATTTTATTTTTATTATTTTGCTTAATAATATATTTTCAATCATTTGCAGATAATTCAACAGGTATAAATCCTGAAGATGATCCTGATCTTGTGTATTTACGTGATAATCCAAATCAAATTCAAAATGTACCGCTTGTGTTAGTGGTCATGCAAAAATACGGAGTTCCTGACTTAAATGAAGACGGAAAGGTTGATTGTATTGACTATTCAATATGGTTTCGTATGTTATATGGTTCTAATGCTAAAATAATTATAAATAACAATCCAAAAACTGGTATGAATCATATGTTTATACGTATTTGGTATAACGGCTATGAAATAATGGACGTTGAACCGCAGGGTACACCGACACGTTATTCAATGGGTTTAATATGGGGTATGCGGTATAATCCCAATTATAATAAAGATGTAACCAGTCAATGGACACACGTTGTTGGAGGCATGGACGGAAGATAAATAAAATCCAAATGGCGACGCGTTGGTGCCCGACCACCCAATTTGCCTAGTGTCGTTAGGTATTACCTTACGCTACCCGTAGTGTAAGACTATTTCCGCTGCGTTCTTTGCGCCTCCGCGCCTTTGCGTGTAGAATATTTAAAAAAATTTCTGAAACAATAAAGCAAATCGCAACATTGCTACGATGTGATAGAACATCAGGAACGTATGAAAATAGTCCGTGGATATACGGTTTTTATGTCATTGAACAATAGATTGCAATTAAGCCCTGTTGGGGGTATGGTAAAAACCAGCATGAAATTATCCCGGCTGGTGGTTATTTTGGCGGCGGCGCTGGCCGTTGGGGCTTTGCCGGCGCTGGTGTATCTTGCCCGTTCCCCGGTGCTGATCGTAACCGATGCGCCGTTTGCCGCCCTCTACGGGCCTGACCGCATGAAAAAAGAACAATCCGCAGCTTCGCGCGCCCTGTTCCGCAGGGTAAGGCCGGTGCCGGTCGCCGATGGGGCCGGCCCTGATATAGTGGAAATAGCCATCACCAAGGCTTCAGCGCGGCCGTTCTGCGTCCTGTTCCCCCGCCGGCTTTCTGTGGCGGCGGAACGCTACCATGGGCAGTTCCCGGATATCCGCTCGGTCATCATCGGCGGCACGACTCCCGCTTCCGAATTGCCGGCTCCGGACGATTCCCTGTTTGTGTACGGTACCGACCGGGATACCGATCTGTACCGGGCGGGGCTTCTCGCCGGGCTTCTTGCCGGTTTGAAGCAGGCGCCGCCGGGCGAGGAAGGGTTTCCGCCCCAGCGCACCATTGTTCTGTGGCAGGACAGGTTCGTTACCGCAGACCAGCGGGACCTTTTTTCCAGAGGGGCCATGGAGAGGGACGGCGAAACGGCGGTGGTCTTTATCAGAGGCTCCGGGGAGATGCCCGAAGCGGATACGTTGTCCTGCGTGGTGCTCGCCGGAACCGGCGTCGACTACCTGGACCGGCGCCCCCGATCCCCGGTCGTCTTTTTCAGTTGGCTGGATCCGGCAATGGCTTCGCCGGAAATTGCCGTGCTTTTTGACGATTCCCCATGGGGGTTGGCTGTTCCGGCGGCCATTTTGGCGGGAAAATCGCAGAATCAGGGGCAAATTCCGTCTAAAATCCTAATCCTTTCGGACAATATTGCCGATAATGGTATATTCCGGACCCTGAGGAAATCGGCCATAAAAATACCATGAATTTTTTCAGAATCACCGGGAATCGTTGACAAAGAGTTGCCAAAGCAATATACTTTAGTAGAATGACTTTGCAAAGGAGAAATGGATGAAATACGGCAGTATAAAAGCTATTTACCTTGTCGTCTTGGCATGTATAGTGGTTCTGTCAGCTACCGCAGACGAAGCAACCGTTGACCTTACCTCTATCGTGCTGGAGACCTTCAACGGCGAAACCGCTCATGAATGGCATGACGGCAGACACCCCAGAAATTTTGATTTTTCCTGGGCGCTGAATGCCAGCAAATTTGCCACAACGGCTACAGACGCCGACGGAAATGAAGTTACCTACCCCCGCTCAACCTATGTTGACGCGTGGCCGATTGCCCTTTTCGGTTATAACCGCGACGGCAGGGATATCAAAAGCCTGGGTATCAACGGCCGCTTCGACCGGCAGGGCTACAACTGGATAGACGTATTTCCGGTTGAAGCCGACGGCACCACCCCGTTCGAGATACCGTTGCCGGGACGGGTTAGATACATGGACCTGTGGATATGGGGATCGAACCTCGATTACTATGTCGAGGCGTATGTCCGGGATTTCCAGGGAATTGTCCACATCATCCGGCTCGGCGGCATTGCACATACCGGCTGGAAAAACCTCCGGGCGCATATCCCCAACCACATACAGCAGTCAAAGCGGGTATTGCCGTCTCATGCCCAGCTGCAGTTTGTAAAATTCCGCCTGTGGACCCAGCCTACCGAAAGGGTCAACAATTTTTACGTCTACTTCAAGCAGTTCAAGATACTTACCGATACCTTTGAAAGTCTCTTTGACGGCGATGAACTGGCCGACCCGGATCTCATACCCCAGTTCTGGGCTGAGAACAGCAATAATTAAAAGGAGAATAGAATGAAACGGATAATAATTGTTGCGTTGTTTCTTGCAATTGCCGTCGGTTTGGTCTGTGCCCAGGAAATCGGCGAGCCGGATTCCATGTTGATGGGAATTGAATCAGCCCAGCAGATGCTTAAAGAAATATCTGTAGACAAGTTCGAGACCGACGGGTTTTGGTATTCGGGAATGTCGAGCGACGAGGGCTATACCGCGTCCAGGCTGTTTTTTGGCGGCCCCCACGCGAAAGAGCCGATCCCCGAAGAAGAAGGGCTGGACATTCCGGACGATTACGTTCTCGGCACCAGGGTGGATTTCCTCCGCCGGGGCTATAACAGCTTTACCATCCGCCCGATCCGCCCCATCCCCATTGAGGGCGTAACCAAGACCGTGTCCGTATGGATTGTCGGCCGTAATTTTAACCACGATGTAAAGCTCCTTATTCAGGATTTCTTTGGCAGAAACTACGAAATCTACATGGGCAAGCTGAATTACCAGGGCTGGAAGAAGCTCACCGTGGCTATTCCCCCGCAGTCGGCAGACGGGGTAAACGGAGTCACCCAGAGGAGCTACCATTACAACAACCAGATGGGGATTCGGATTACCGGTTTCCGCATCGACTGCGACCCGATGGAAGCCTACGGCAGCTACTACATCTACTTTGACGACCTCCGCGCGGTAACCGACCTCTTTGCCGAACATAACCGCGACCCCGACGACATGGCAGACGGCTGGTAAAAGCGATAAATTCACTACCTCTCACGGAGGCACTAAGGCACGGGAAGGGCGCGTTGTTTGCACATTGCGCCGGAACCCGTGCCTTTTGTATTTTAAGGAGAATAATGTATTTACAAAAATCTGATCCTCCGTGCCTCTGTGCCTCCGTGTGAGATATAGGGAATGATATCTATCGGGACGAGGCGGGAAACCGCCCTGCACCGGGAGCTTAAGTACAGCTACACGGGGCTGGACGGGCAGACCGAAGTGGAAGTCGCCGGGTATGTCGCCGACGGAATGAACGCCGGCGGCGAATATATCGAAGTGCAGACGGGCAGCTTCGCACCCCTCAGGCAGAAGGCGCAGAAAATAGCCGCGCTGGGCAGGCTGAGGATCGTCTATCCGGTAATCGTCAACAAGTATATAGAAGTTTTTGATGCTGAAGGCACACGCCTCTACCGGCGAAAAAGCGGCAAACACCAAACCCCCTGGAACCTTTTTGACGCGCTGGTGTACGCGCCCGAGCTGCCCCTTGTCCGCGGCCTTGCTATCGAGATTGCCCTGGTTGACGCGGAAGAACGGCGCGTCCGGGACGGCAAGGGCTCGTGGCGGAGGGGCGGGGCAAGCATCTGCGACCGCCGGATGACGGCGCTGCATGAACGTATCTGCCTAAAAAAACCCGCCGACTACCATAGGTTTCTCCCCTTTGCAAACGGCGAGCGTTTCACTTCGGCGCTGCTGGCAGAAAAAGCGGGCATCGGCGCGGATTTGGCGCGGAAGGCGCTGTATGTGCTGGCGAAGATGGGCCTCGCGGAGAAAGCCGGAAAAGAAGGAAATGCCCTCGTCTACTCGATAGCCGGGAAAAAAATACGGAAAAACAGCCGCAACAAGTCAAATAAACCTACTACTACATAAATGTATAGGTAAAATCGATTTTTTTTTCATAAAACGCATATTTTTTTCAAAATGACGCTTGACCTTGTTGTATTATCGGGTAATTATGAAATATCTGGGGAATATTGGGAAAGTCTGGGGAATATTGGTAAAGTATGTTTGGCGGTGAATTCAATGTTACGCTTGACGATACAGGAAGGATAAGCCTTCCTCGCCGACTGCGCGACGTTTTGGAAAAAGGCAAGGTAGTTGTCACCAAGGGTATAAACCCATGTCTCTGGGTGTATACCGTAGAGCAATGGAAGGATCTGGAAAAAACCATTGTTGCGACCACTAACCAATTTTCTGCCAGGGATCTTGCTTTTAGGAGGCGCATCATTGGTCCGAACCAGGAACTTGACATAGACAGGCAGGGGAGGATTTTAATTCCGCCCACGTTGCGTGATTTTGCCGGGCTTTCCAAGGATTGTGTTGTTTTGGGCCAGTATAACTACATAGAAATTTGGGCTGAGGATCGCTACAAGACGTATCTGAACGCCAGCGAGGATGATTTTTGGGCCGGTTCGGAGGAATTTGGCAGAATTATAAAGGAAAGGGATTTGGGCGCTTATGGAAATAGCCCACACTCCGGTGCTGCTGGAGGCGGTATTGGAATTTCTCGCCCCGAGGGGCAGGCGTGAGCTTATGGTAGACGCGACGATGGGCGAAGGCGGGCACAGCTACGCGTTTCTGTCCCGTTTTCCCGATCTTTCCGTGATAGGCGTCGATGCCGATCCTTCGGTTCAGGCTGTGGCACGGCGGCGGCTCGCCGAATTCGGCGATCGGGTGCAGTTTTTTACCGGCTGGTCGCAGGATTTCTTTGCCGCGTACCCCGCCGGCCTGAAAAAGCCCGATACGGTGCTTGCCGATTTGGGGATTAGCCTCTACCACTACGAAAAAAGCGGCAGGGGCTTCAGCTTTGCCGGCGGCGAGCCGCTGGATATGCGGCTGGACACATCCTGCGGCGTTTCGGCGGCGGAACTTTTGGCGCGAATATCGGAGAAGGATATTGCCGATATTTTGTATAACAACGCCGGAGAACGTTTCTCGCGGCGAATCGCGCGGGCGATAGTACAGCAGCGGCAGCGGGGGGCCATTGCCACCAACGCCGCCCTGTCGGAATTGGTAAAGGGGGCAGTGCCGCCCGCATATCGGCACGGGCCTATACATCCGGCAACCAGGACCTTTATGGCCCTGCGGATAGCGGTTAACGGGGAGCTTGAAAGGCTTCCCGATCTCCTTGAGGGCGCTTTTGGGATCCTCGAGCCGGGGGGGAGGCTCGGGATCATCAGTTTCCATTCGCTGGAGGACAGGATTGTGAAAAATTTCTTCAGAACGAAGAGCAAAGACTGCACCTGTCCTCCGCAAGCGCCTGCCTGTACCTGCGCGGGAAGGCGGTCGGTTAACATCCTGACGGGAAAGGGCATAACGGCGGACTATGCGGAAGTCGCCGGAAATCCGCCTTCCCGGAGCGCCCGGCTGCGGGCAGCTGAAAAAATAACGGAGACAGATGAGAAGTGAAAAAGTACTATGTGATGTTCTTCCTGATGGTTATTTCCATCCCCATCTTTCTTTTTTTCAACGTGTGGCAGTCGAATAAATGCGGCGAAATAAGGAACGAGATACGCAGCATTGAATACCGGCAGGAAAACTATGTGGAAAAAAACAGGACGGCCGCCGCCGATATCGCCGACCTTCTTGCCATCGAAAAACTGGAACTTGACGCGCAGAGAAGACTGGGGCTGAAAAAAATTCGTCCCGAAAACATAAAATTAATCATCATGGGGGGGGAGAAGGGGCGTGAGCTGTAACGGCGCTCGCAGCGGTTTGCTTTTTGAATTTAATGCTCTTTCCCAATCGCTGGGGGCCGATCTGCATTCCTGCGGGGAAACGCCGGCCTGCGGCTTTTCCTCGGTCTGCATCGATTCCCGCTCCGCGCGGGAAGGCTCTCTTTTTGTGGCGCTTCCCGGCGCGGCGAGCGACGGTCACGGCTTTGTCGATGCCGCTTTCCGGAGCGGGGCTGCTGCGGCGATGGTTAACCGCAGTTCGCTTGATGCCTTTAGCCTGCTGCCGGTAATCAAAGAACACGGCAAAACCCTTATCGCCGTAGACAATACCCTGCGGAGTTTGCAGGAAACGGCACGGCTGTACCTTGACAGGTTCCCCGGCCTTTTAAAAATCGGCATTACCGGCTCGTCCGGCAAAACCACCACCAAGGAAATAGCGGCGGCAATTATCGGCGCGGAAAAAAACGTGGTGATGAATCCGGGGAACTACAACTCGGAGACGGGGCTGCCCCTTGCGGCGTTCGAAGTTCGGGACTGCCATGAAGTTGGAATCTTTGAAATGGGCATGAACCATCCGGGGGAGATTGCCGATCTTGCGTCAATCCTTAATCCTCACATCGCGCTCATCACCAATATCGGTACTGCCCATATCGGAATTCTCGGCAGTATTGAGGCGATTGCCAAGGAAAAAAAAGAAATTTTTTCGTGTTTTAGCGGCAGCAATACCGCCCTTATCCCCGATGATTGCGGCTTTCGCGATTACCTGGCGGCGGGGCTGCGGGGCAGGGCGTCTTACTACGGCGCAAACGCCTTTGCCGAACTCGGCGGGGTGCGGAGCATGGGGCTGGATGGGAGCGAAATCCTCTGGGAAGGCCGGCCGGTCCGTTTCGCCCTGCCGGGAAAGCACAGCCTCGCCGATGCGCTGGCGGCGATAGCCATCGCGCGGGAGGTTCCCGTCGGCGATGAGGCGATCCGGCAGGGGCTGGAGTCGGCAAGGCCGCTGTTCGGGCGCGGCGAAATCCTGCGGGGCAGGGCGACGGTGATACGGGACTGCTATAACGCCAATCCCGAATCCCTTGCCGGCGCGCTGGAATTCTGCGACAGCCTCGACTGGCAGGGCCGCCGGATCTATGTGATCGGGGATATGCTCGAACTGGGCGAAGCTTCCCGCAAGGCCCACGAAGATGCCGGCCGCCTTTTGCTTGGCTCAAAAGCGGACATGGTGTTTCTCTACGGAAAAGAAACCGCCGCCGTCGCCGAAGTCCTCCGGGGCGGGGCGGCGCGTTTTTCCCATACCTGCGACATGGACGAACTTTCCCGCGCCGTCGGCGGCTATGTTCGGGACGGGGATCTGGTCCTCCTTAAAGGTTCGCGGGGCTGCGCCCTGGAACGGCTATGCAGTGTGCTTGAGGGGGCCGCCTGATGTTTTTTGAACTTGGCAGGGCCTTTACCAAATTTTTTACTCCGCTGAATGTTTTCAGCTACCTTACCTTCCGGGGCGCTTACGCGGCGCTGACGACGCTTTTGATCTGCTTCCTCTTCGGCGGCAGGATTATCGGGGCGCTGCGGAAGCTGAAAATAGGGCAGTCCGTCCGCACAGACGGCCCCGCGACGCATCTGGCAAAAACCGGCACCCCGACGATGGGGGGGATCTTCATCATCGGCTCGGTGGTCATCTCCATGCTGCTGTGGGGAAACCCGGGAAGCAAGATGGTATGGATTGCCCTTATCTCGTTTATAGCCTTTGGGTCGATTGGCTTTTTTGACGATTACCTTAAAGTCACCAGGCATAATTCGGAGGGCCTGCCCGCATGGGCCAAGCTCGCAGGGCAGTTCGTCTTCGCCCTTGCCATCGTCCTGTACCTGTACTTTTCCATGGACAGCGATGTAACGTCGCTGTACATACCGTTCTTCAAGAATCCCGTTATCGACATGGGCCCCCTGTGGATACCCTTCGGCGTGCTGCTCATAGTGGGCGAGTCGAACGCGGTAAATTTTACCGATGGCCTGGACGGGCTTTTGGCGGGCCTGTTGATCCTTGTTTTTATCAGCCTGGCGATTGTCACCTACATATCGGGGCGGACCGACTTTTCGGCGTACCTGGGCATACCCTACATCCCCGGCGCGGGAGAGCTCACCGTGCTCTGCCTTGCCATAGGCGGCGCGCTTATCGGCTTCCTATGGTTTAATTCGCACCCCGCCGAGGTGCTGATGGGCGACGTGGGCAGCCTTTCGCTGGGGGGAATCGTCGCCGTCATCTCCCTGATCATCAAAAAGGAAATTCTGCTGCTCATCATCGGCGGCGTGTTTGTGCTGGAAATTGCGTCGGTGATCATTCAGGTTGCGTCGTACAAACTGCGGAAGAAGCGGGTGTTTAAAATGGCGCCGCTTCATCATCATTTTGAATTGTCCGGTTGGGCGGAGGCAAAGGTTGTCACCCGCTTCTGGATATTGGGGGGGCTTTTTGCGATCATTGCCCTCTCGACGCTGAAGATACAATAGGGGGAACCGTGGCTTATCCGGGAAGGGAACGGGCGTTCAGATACGATTATTGCCTCATCGCCGTCACCGTGCTGCTGACTCTGCTCGGGCTGGTAACGCTGTTTTCGGCTTCGTATTTATTCGCGCTGAACCAGCCGGATCGGTTCAGAAGCGGCCTTACCCCGATCAACAGCAATATTATCGCCTCGGTAATAATGATCTTCCTGTTTCCCCTGCTGGCGCTGGTGAAAATCGACTGGCTGAAGAGCGGATACCTGGTCTTTGCGCTCATGGCGGCAACCGCCGTGCTGAACATGCTTCCGTTTATCCCCTTTTTCCAGAAGGCGAACCACCGCGCCGGTGTTGACGCGATGCGCTGGATCGTAATCCGGGCGGGCGGCAGGGAGCAGAGCTTCCAGCCTTCAGAACTGATCAAGGTGGTGCTTCCCCTGTACCTCGCGTACATCCTTGACAAGAACAAGGACCGCCTCAACAAATTTATGTACGGCCCTTTGCCGCCGGCCCTCTGGACGGGGTTCTTTTGTTTTTTGGTGCTGCGCCAGAGCAATTTTTCCGAAGCGGCGCTCATCGCCCTGACCGGTTTTTCGATTTGCTTTATCTCCGGCATCCGCCTGCACTGGTTTGTTATCGCGCTGGGCGTTCTGATCCTCGCGGGTTTTTCCCTTATTTACGGCGACCAGGACGGGCGCTGGTACCAGCGCATGTCCAACTTCGGACGGCAGCAGGCGGATCCCACCGATACGGGATATCAGATAACGCTCAGCGAGGACGCGATACGGTCGGGGGGCTTTTGGGGAAAGGGCATCGGGCAGGGAACGGTTAAAACCAGAACGCCCGAGGTTCACGGCGATTTTGTCTTTGCCTCGTATGCCGAAGAATCGGGCTTTATCGGGGTGGTGTTCTACATGGCGCTCGTGGGGATTTTTGCCTTCCTCTGCTATTACACCGCATGGCGCAGCAAAGTCTTTTTTGTCCAGCTTCTCGCCTTTGGGCTTGTTACGCCGATCGTCACCCAGACGATGATGAACATCGCCGTCGTTGCGAACATGATCCCCACGACGGGCGTTCCCCTGCCCTTTGTTTCATCCGGCGGATCGTCGCTTTTAATGACCCTTACCGGGGCCGCGCTGCTGGTCAACCTCGCACGGCAGAACATTTTATCAGAAAGCGGGGAGGGCCGGTATGCTTGGTGATTTTATCTATTCCGAAGAAATGGAAAACCCGGCATATGCCGCCGGTACGCCCGCTAAGGCGGAAAAAACCGCTAAACGTTTTTTGCTGTTTGCGGTAATTTTTATCGGCCTTGGCTTGATCTGGATTCTGGCAATTAGCCCCTGCATGGTTCCGGTAAGGGCCGACGTGAGGAGCTTTCCCGGGCTGGACAGGAAGGAGGCGATGGCTGTCGCCGGCATAGGCAGCAGAACCACCTTTGTTTCAGTTAACGCGGGAGAAGCGGAACTGCGGCTGGCGGGGCACCATCTGGTTGATTCGGCAAAAGTCGTCAAGCGGTTTCCCGACCGCCTCATGATTTACCTTGAGCCGCGAAAGGCCGTCGCCGTGGCTTTTGCCAGGGTTAACGGCAGGACCCAGCCGGTGTACTTCGACCGGCACGGCGTGGCGTTCAGGATAGGCGGCGGCGCGGCAAATGCCGGCGCAGATGCGCCTCCGTCATGGCTGCCCGTTGTTTCGGGAATTTTTGACGCAAACCAGCAGATCTGGCCGGGAATGCGGCTTTCTGCCGCCGTGCTGCCGCTGTTTTCGCGGATTGGCTCGATAAGCGACGATGATCCGAATATCTGGAAGGCAATTTCGGAAATAAAAATTGCCAAAAAACAAAACGACCTGTATGACCTTGTTCTGTTTCCCCTCCATCACCCGATCAGGCTGAGGATGGGAAGCGACATAACAAAAGACAGCATATATTACGCGCTGTTGATGTTCGACGTATGCCGCCAGTTCGGGAACAATGTTCCCGAGGAGATCGACGTGCGTTCAGGCATCGGCGTATTTAATACAAAGGAGGCCCGCTTTGGCGAATGAGGATATGATTGTCGGCCTTGATATAGGAACGACAAAAGTATGCGTCGTTATCGGGGAACGCAGCGAAAAGGGCATTATCGAAATAACCGGCGTGGGGGTAAGCCCTTCGGCGGGGATGAGAAAAGGGGTGGTGGTCAACATTGAGGCTACCATCAAATCGATCATCGATGCGATTGAAGCGGCAGAGATGATGAGCGGCCGGGAGGTCCATGCCTGCTGGACGGGGATTGGCGGCATCCATATCGAGGGAATCAATTCGCGTGGCGTGGTGGCGATCACCGGGCAGAAGCGTGAAAACCGCGAAATCGGAAAGGATGACATGTACCGCGTCATTGAGGCGGCGCGGGCGGTGGTGATCCCCCTGGATCGCCAGATCATCCAGACAATACCCCAGTCATACATTGTCGACGACCACCGGGGCATCAAGGACCCGCTGGGCATGATCGGCGTTCGCCTGGAAGCAGAGGTGCACATTATCACTAGTTCGGCGACAAGCGCGGAAAACCTCCTGCGCTGCGTCAACCGCGCCGGGTTCAAGGCCAGCAAGTCGCTGCTGCTCCTCCAGGCGCTTGCCGCTGGCCGCGCCGTTTTAACGCCGGAAGAGCAGGACCTCGGCGTCGCCCTGATCGACCTTGGCGGCGGCACCACCGACGTGCTGGTGTATTACGACGGCGCGCCGTATTCGACGTTTACTATCCCCGTGGGCGGCTTTGAAGTGACAAAGGACATTTCCACGATTAAAAGCATTTCCATCGAGGCGGCGGAAAAGATCAAAACCGAATCGGCCTGCTGCTGGGAGCCCCTGCTCGAACATGCCGACGACATCCTCGTTCCCGGCGTAACGGGCCGCCCGCCGCTGGCGATTCCCCGCTCGCACATCTACGAGATCATAAAGCCGAGGATGGAGGAAATTTTCGAACTGGTAAAACAGAAGCTGGCCTGCCTCGGCCTGCCCCGCCCCTTAAGCGGCGGCGTGGTAATAACCGGGGGAGGGGCATCCCTTACCGGCGCGGTGGAACTTGCCGGGGATATTTTCAGGCTGCCGGCGAGGATGGGAACGCCTATCCGCTTTGCCAACATGGGCGGGCTGGTGGACGAGTACCGCGATCCCGGCTACGCCACCGCCATCGGGCTGGTACTGGAAGGCGACAGGCGGGAAAATGAGGACTTTGCCGAGCACATTCCGCCGACGCGCCAGCAGTTGCCGCTGAAAAAAGATTCTGCCGGTCCTTTGGGAAAAGTTATTGATTGGGTAAAAAATGGCCTTTTTTAAGGTCATTAATAATAAAAGTATTTTCAGTTGGGAGGAATTGAATGACAAGTCAGATGCAGATTTTTTCGGTTAAGGAGTTTGAGCCGATTGTAGAAGCCGCGTACGCGCATCCTTCTGCGGACATCAAGGTTATCGGTACCGGCGGCGGCGGTTCGAATGCCGTGAATCGCATGATCGAAAGCGGGCTTTCGGGAGTACAGTTCATCGCGGTTAATACCGACGTGCAGGACCTTATGAACAAAAGCAAGGCCGAGATTAAATTGCAGATCGGCGGCAAGCTTACCGGCGGCAGGGGGGCGGGAAACAAGCCTTCGGTCGGAGAAGACGCCGCCAAAGAGGATCATGAAAAGATCAGCGACATTCTGCGCGATGCCGACATGGTGTTTGTTACCGCCGGAATGGGCGGCGGCACAGGAACCGGCTCCGCTCCGATAATCGCCAAGATCGCCAGGGACCACGGGGCGCTGACCGTCGGCGTGGTCACCAAGCCGTTTGACTATGAGGCGAATGTAAAAAAGCAGGTTGCCGAAGAGGGGATCAGGAAACTCCGCGAGGCGGTTGACACCCTGATAGTCATTCCCAACCAGAACCTTTTCAAGATGGTAGATTCAAAGACGAGCTACCGCGATGCCTTTAAAATGGCAGACGACGTGCTGCGCCAGGGAGTGCAGGGCATATCCGATCTCATCACCAAAACAGGCCATGTCAACACCGACTTTGCCGACGTTGAGTCAACGATGAAGGGGCAGGGCGACGCCCTTATGGGCATCGGCATGGGCAGCGGCAATACCCGCGCTAAAGATGCCGCCGACAGATCCATCGACAATCCCCTTCTGGAAGACACCAGCATTGAAGGAGCGACCAAGCTGCTGGTTAACATTTCCGGCCCGGAGGATATCGCCATTACCGAGATAGACATAATTATGAATACGATAAAGGCAAAGGCGGATGCGAACGTCGAGATCATCCACGGCATTAACTACGATCCCGATCTGGAAGAAAATATCAAGGTGACGGTTATCGCCACAGGATTCCATAATAAAAACGCCGCAGCGCGCAGGGACAATTCTCCGAAGAAAGCCGAAGCCGCGCCTATCAGCGAGATCATCAGCATCGAGCGTTTCAACGAGATGCGGGGCCAGGGATCCGGACGCAGCCACGACAGCTATTACGGAATTATGAAGCCCAGGGAATTCAAGGACGACCTGACGGTTGCTACTTATCTGCGGCGGAATAACCCCGAAGCGGACGGCGGCCATGTGGAAAAAGCCGTCGCAGGCGGCAGGAACGCCTGACAGTTGACCGCCCAAGCGAAAAGCCTGCCCGAGCTTGAAAGGTTTTGTACGCGGCTGGCCGCAGTGGAACGCCGTTCTCATCAGACCGTCGTTACCTACCGGCTGGAACTGTGCCGTTTTCTCGATTACCTTGGCGGCAATGGGCTGGAGATTCGATCCGTAACGCCGGACGATGTCGCCGCCTACCTCGGAGGGCGAAGGGAAACTGACCATATATCCTCCCGGTCAACGGCAAAGGCAATATCCTGCCTGCGCTCCTTTTTCCGCTTCGCCATAGCCGAAGGCATCCGCGCCGACAACCCCGCCGCCTTTCTGGAAAGCCCCAAACGAAATGTGAGCCTTCCGGAAACGATGGACAGGGAAACGGTCGAACGGCTTCTTGCCGCAATACCGGCGGACAGCCCGCTTGGGCTGCGGGACCGCGCGCTTTTCGAGCTGATCTATTCGTCCGGTTTGCGGATATCCGAAGCGGCGGGCCTCAACGTGCGGGACATTGATTTTAGGGAAGGCATCGCCAGGGTGCGGGGAAAGGGCAGCAAGGAACGGCTTGCCGTTTTTGGAGGCGAGGCGGCGGCGTGGCTGAAACGCTATATCGAGGAAGCACGGCCGGCCCTTGTCAATGGCGGCGGACGGGGCAATGCCCTGTTTGTCGGCAGGACAGGCAGGCGGCTGTCCCGCAAAGGGATATGGAAAAACTATGCCCGCTACGCCGCGCTTGCGGGAACGGGATCGCGGGTGCATACCCTGCGGCACAGTTTTGCCACCGCACTTTTAAACGGCGGTTCCGATTTACGAACGGTGCAGGCGCTTTTGGGACACGCCGATTTAACCACGACGCAAATATACACCCATGTTGATAACGGCCTGTTAAAAGAGAGCCATCGCAAATATCTTCCCAAACTCGGAAAATAAGAGGGTGCAAACAATGAAAAAAATTAGAGAAACGGTTATTGGCGTCATTGTAGTGGCAGCAATCATAGCCGGCGTGCTGTGGGTATATAACAACGAACGGAATAAGGTAAACCGCGATTTGGCAAAACGAATCTCCGCGCTCAGCCCCCGGGGCGGTCCGCCCAATACGATCGAAGGCCTTAGGGAGGCCATCGCCCTCTACGAGGCGCAGATTGAACGCAACGTGCAGGAAGGGGCGCAGACGGGCGCGTACTGGAAGATACTGGCCATACGGCTCGCCGACCGGGGAATGCACCGGGACGCACTCGATGCCATTGAACGGGCGATTTATTTTAATTCCGACGATCCGACGCTGTTTTACCTGACCGGCGAATATGCGTCGATAGTGGCGGCGGCGACGGTGGGTTTTTCGGCTAACGCCGCCGCAGATAAAGAACATTTTGTTCGCCTTGCCGAAAATTCATATTTGCGGGCGATACAGATGGATGCCGGATATGCACGGCCCCTCCTGGGCCTTGGAATACTGTACACGTTTGACCAGAACCGTCCAGCCGAGGCGATCCCCCTTCTTGAACGGTATTTGCAGCTTTTATCCAGCGACGTCAGGGGGATGTTTGTGCTTGCGCGGGCCTATTTTATGACCTCGAATTATGAAATGGCAATTGAGCTATACGACCGGATTATCGCCAGAACCAAGGATCAGAAAATAAAGGCAGAAGCGCAGAACAATATTGAGACTATCAGGAATCTGATGTATGGTTGAATGCGGACTTTTGGGTTTGATGCTGGCCCGCCTTCCGGAACTTTCCTGCCGGGAGAGAATTGCCCTGTGTGAATCCGTTGACACAGAGGCCGGCCTCATCGAAAAATCCATGTCCGATGTTGAAGTGATCATAAACAGGAAGCTGAACGCCTTTTGGGACATAAATACGATCCGGCGGACGGCCGAGCAGGACGAGAAAAGGGCGCTGCGGCGCGGAATACGGTGGGTGTCCTGGCATGATCCGGCATACCCGCCGCTGCTGCGGGAAATGTACGATCCGCCGGTCCTCCTTTTTTACCGGGGGCGGCTCCCCGATCCGCACAGGCCCCTTGCCGCAGTTGTGGGAACGAGAAAGCCCAGCCCGCAGGCGGCGGCTCAAGCCTTCGGCATCGCCAAAGACCTGGGACGCGCCGGCATTTCCGTTGTTTCCGGCCTGGCGATCGGCATCGACGCGATGTCCCACCGGGGCAATATCGAAGGCGGCGGATCAACCGTCGCCGTTCTTGGCTCGGGTGTCGACGAGGTGTACCCCTCATCGAACCGGCCGCTTGCCGGACGGATTCTGGAAACGGGCGGCGTTTTGTTTTCGGAATACCCACCCGGCGCCCGCCCGAGAAAATGGACGTTTCCCGCCCGCAACAGGATCATTTCCGGCCTGTCGCGCGGCGTGGTAATTGCCGAAGCGCCGCAAAAATCGGGCGCGCTCATCACCGCCCGGTTTGCCCTTGACCAAAACAGGGATCTCTGGGTAGCATCTGCCGGTATCGAAATTGACCACGGGCGGCGGGCGTTTGACCGAAGGGGAACGGCGGCATTGGCGGCAGACGGGGCGGCGGTGCTGGATTCGGCTTCCGGCATACTGGAAGCGTGGAATATTAAAGCGGCTGAAACCGAAAATAAAACCGGACAGACGGCATCGGGCGTGCATCTTGCCGCAAACCTGGCCGGTTCATTAGGCATAGAATTGTAATTGAATAAGGAAAAAACATGGCGGTAAAGACAGTAAAAAAAACTTCCTCAAAAAAAAGCAGCCGTACCGGCGACAGGAAGATTCTCGTTATCGTGGAATCTCCGACCAAGGCTGCATCCTTTGAAAAATACCTCGGCTCGGAATACGCGGTCCGGGCTTCAATGGGGCACCTTATCGATCTCCCCAAATCGCGCACCGGCGTTGACACGGAAAATAACTTTGAACCTGAGTACATAACCGTCCGGGGGCGGGCAAAGCTGCTCAAAGAGCTGCTCACCGAGGCAAAAAAATCGCAGATGGTCCTGCTGGCAAGCGACCCCGACCGCGAAGGCGAGGCAATCGCCTGGCATCTGAAAAATGCGATTCTTTCAAAAGTGGAAAACCTGGACGTTAAGCGGATCAGCTTTAACGAAGTAACGCCCATTGCTATCAGAGAGGCGGTCGGACATCCGCGCCCCATCGACGAAGCCCTGGTTGAATCGCAGAAGGCCCGCAGGGTTCTCGATCGCCTGGTGGGGTACAGCCTGTCGCCGCTTCTGTGGAAGAAAGTGAAGAACGGCCTGTCGGCGGGGCGGGTGCAGTCCGTAGCCCTCCGCCTGATTTGCGACAGGGAAAAGGAAGTTGAGTCGTTCATCCCCGAAGAATACTGGACGCTGGAAGCGGACTTTAAGGCCGGCAGGTCGGCGTTTACCGCGCAGTTGGTCAAGTGGAAGGGCGCGAAACCGGAACTGAAAAACGAAGCGGCGGCGAAACTGATCATCGGCGCGCTGTCCGGCTGCGACGGCGAAGTTACCGACATCAAGGAAGTTGAAAGGACGATACGCCCCAAGCCGCCGTTCATCACGTCGGAACTGCAGAAGACCGCAGCAAACAGGCTGGGCTTTACATCGCGGAAGACCATGCAGGTAGCCCAGCAGTTGTACGAGGGCATTAACGTCGGCACGACGCGCGTCGGCCTTATCACCTATATGCGAACGGATTCGGTGCGGGTGTCGGAAACCGCCCTTGCCGAACTGCGGGAATGGCTTGGCAAGAACTATCCCAAAGAGCTTCCCGAAAAGGCCATGGAATACAGCTCCGGAAAAAAAGCCCAGGACGCGCATGAAGCGATACGTCCCACCTATGTCAGCTATACTCCCGATTCGATGCAGCAGTACCTGAACCGCGAACAGCTCAGGCTGTACACGATTATCTGGGAGCGCTTTGTTTCTAGCCAGATGATCAACGCAAAAACCCGCACTGTCAGCGCGGACATACGGGTCGTTTCCGCCGAGGGGGACGAGGGTATCTTCCGCGTGTCGGGGACAAAACTTATTGAAAAAGGTTTTTACAAAGTGATAAAACTCCTTTCATCAAAAGATGAAAAGGGGAATCCCTATCCCCCGCTGAAAGCCCAGGAAAAGGTAACGGTCGAAAAATTCCATCCGGAACAGCATTTTACCCAGGGCCCGCCCCGCTATACCGAGGCGTCGATCATCGACATTCTGCGGGAAAAAGACATCGGCAGGCCGTCTACCTACGCGCCGATCATCTCCGTGCTGCTTGACCGCTACTATGTTACCCGGTCGAACAAGCAGTTGGTTCCCACCGTGCTGGGAAAAAAGATATGCGAAGTGCTCGTCGAATATTTTCCCGATTACATCGACGCCGACTTTACCGCCTCGATGGAAACAAAACTCGACGAGGTTGAGGAAAGCAGGGTGAAATGGCCGGACATGCTCCGGGAATTCTGGGGGCCGTTCAAGGCGCAGGTAGACGAGGTGGGCAAGACGCTTGAGTCTTTCAAGGGGACGCTGGACGAGCCGACCGATTATGTATGCGAAAAGTGCGGCAAGCCCCTGGTAAAAAAGCTGGGGCGCTTCGGGTTTTTCCTTGCCTGCACCGGTTTCCCCGAATGCCGCAACGCCAAGTCGGTTCCCCTTGCCAAGTGCCCCAAATGCAGCGGTGACGTTGTCGCCAGAAAAACCAAGGGCCGCGGCAAGGAATTCTACGGCTGCGCGAATTACCCCGACTGCGACTTTATCAGCCACTTCAAACCGATAAGCCAGGACTGCCCCAAGTGCGGCCAGTTCATGGTAGAAAAGTACGACAAGAAAAACGGCAGCCACAAGGCGTGCATCAACCCGGAATGTGATTATCTGCATTCAGCAGAGGAAGAAGAGGTGAAGGAATGAGAAACCTGTTCTTGAGATACCTCACACAGAGGCACAGGGGCACAGATGAAGGCGAGTCGTTTGCGGGCAGCGCATTACTCTCCGTGCCTCCGTGCCTCCGTGAGATGAAATTTGGAACAAAGGGTGATTAGGAAAGGGAGTATGGATTTACGTTCGGCACTGATACAGGACTACCTCTCTTACCTGCAATCGGTGCGGCGGGTGGCGGCGCGGACGCTGGAGGCCTACGGGGACGATCTGTCCCGTTTTGCCGCATATTGCGATAACCACGGAATCGACCCTGAAACCGCGGATTCTTACGGGGTGCAGGGCTTTATCGCCGACCTGAGTTTCGAGGGGACGGCCGCCGCCAGCATTAACCGCAGGCTTTCTTCGATACGGGGCTTTTACCGCTGGCTTATCCGGTTTCGCGGCCGCATTGATAATCCCTGCGACGCGCTGCGGAACGTAAAGGTCCCGCAAAATTTGCCATCGGTGCTGTGGGAAGACGAAATGGCCGGTTTTGCCGAACTGCCCGAAACGCGGAACATGCTCTGGCCGGCGCGGGACAAGGCGTTGATACTGACCATGTATTCGGCAGGGCTTCGCATAGCCGAGCTGGTTTCGCTGTCGATGAACATGATCACGGGAAACATGGAGGGGGCGCGTATAACGGGCAAAGGCGGCAAGGAACGCGCCGTATTTTTTTCCGACGAAGCCCGCGCCGCCCTTTTCGACTATATGCCCGAACGCGCCGCCAAAATCATGTCCTCCGGGCTTTTGTCGGAAAATTCCTCGCACAGAGGCACAAAGGCACAGGGGGATAAAAAGAACAAGCAATATTTACCTAAGAATCCGTGCCTCCGTGCCTCCGTGAGAGATTTAGCGAATAACGGCGCGGTTTTTATTAGCGCGAGGGGGCGGGCTATTTCGGTGCCGGGTGTGCGCTGGATTATCGGGCAATACGCGCAGGTTTCGGGGATGGGGAAAAACATTCACCCCCACAGCCTCCGCCACAGCTTTGCCACGCACCTGGTTAACGCGGGGTGCGACGTGCGTATCGTTCAGGAAATGCTGGGCCATGCGAGCCTTTCCACTACCCAGCGTTACGCCCATGTCAACATCGAAAACTTAAAACGGGTGTATGCAAAGGCGCACCCTCATGCAGGCAGAAATTAGAAATGAGGAATGAAAAATGAGCGATGAGATGAAAATGAGGTCGACGACGATTGTTACGGTGCGGAAGGATGGCAAGGTCGCCATGGCCGGGGACGGACAGGTTACTTTTGGCCAGACCGTTATGAAGAACAACGCCCGCAAGGTGCGCCGCCTGCTGGACGGCAAGGTGCTCTGCGGGTTTGCCGGCGCTACAGCCGATGCCTTTACCCTCTTTGACCGCTTCGAGGCAAAGCTCAGGGAATATTCCGGCGACCTCGCCCGCGCTTCGGTGGAACTTGCCAAGGAATGGCGCATGGACCGGAACCTGAGGCGGCTGGAAGCCATGCTCCTTGTCGCCGACGCCGCCAAGACATTTTTGGTTTCCGGTTCCGGCGACGTTGTTGAACCGGCGGAAGATGTCCTGGCTATCGGTTCCGGCGGCAACTATGCCTACGCCGCCGCGCTTGCCTACCTTGACGGCAGCAGCTACACGGCGGCGGAAATTGCCGAAAAAAGCCTGAAGGTTGCCGGCAACATCTGTATCTATACCAATATGAATATCACCCTGGAGGAGTTGGGATGAAACAAGTTTCATCTTCGATAAAAATGTGCGGTTATACAACCGCACGAGAAAGAGGTTATCTTAATGACTGATAAAAATGCAAAAAAAGATGATTTGAACAAACTTACTCCCAGGGAAATAGTCGCCGAACTGGACAAGTACATCGTCGGCCAGAAAAAGGCCAAGCGCGCCGTGGCGGTCGCCCTGCGTAACCGTATCCGGCGGCTCAAACTCGATCCGGAACTGCGGGACGACGTCGCGCCGAAAAACATCCTGATGATCGGGCCAACCGGCGTGGGCAAAACCGAGATTGCCCGCCGCCTTGCCAAACTTACCGGTTCTCCCTTCATTAAAGTTGAGGCGACCAAGTACACCGAGGTTGGCTATGTGGGGCGCGACGTGGAATCGATGGTGCGCGACCTTATGGCATCCGGTTTTCAGATGGTAAAACAGGAGATGCAGGAATCCTTTGTCGCCGACGCGGAAAAGCGCGCCGAAGAGGTGCTGCTCGACCTGCTCCTGCCCGGTTCGGGAAAAAAGCCCAGGGCGAAAAAACCCGCGCCCGCGCCGGTTGTCAGGCCGATGGGAACTTTTTCGTTCAACCCGGAAAACGGCGGCGGGGGAAACATTTTCGGAACGGCGATACAGGTGGGGATACCCGCCGCTGCCGGCCAGGAAGCCGAAGCCGAAAGCGCCGGGGCGGAAAACGCTGCGGCGGCTGAAGCAGAAAACGGCGAGCAAAACGAAACTGCCGACGCCGCTTTTGATGCTGCGGCCTCTGCCTCTGCCTCTGCCGGCACCGACGCGACCAGGGAAAAATTCAGGGCGATGCTCCACGAAGGAAAGCTGGAAGACAAGACCGTCGAATTGGTGGTCAATCAAAATCCACAGTTTCCCCCCTTCGAAATGATGGGGGTAAGCATGGAAGACATCGAATCCACCATGTCCGGCTTTGCCAGCTTCTTCGGCGGCGGCAAAAAGAAAAAAGTCGTTACCGTAGCCCGCGCGCGGGAGATACTCAAGGCCGAGGAACTGGAAAAACTGATCGACCGCGACCGGGTCAGCGACGAGGCCCGCCAGCGCGTAGAGGAAGCGGGCATCATCTTTATCGACGAGATAGATAAAATAGCCGTAAAAGGCGACCGGGGCGGAGGGCCGGACGTTTCCCGCGAGGGCGTACAGCGGGACATCCTTCCCATCGTGGAGGGCGCCACGGTCAGCACCAAGTGGGGGCCGGTCAACACCGACCACATACTCTTTATCGCCGCCGGGGCTTTTACGGTCAGCAAGCCCTCCGACCTTATCCCCGAGCTGCAAGGCCGCTTCCCGCTGCGGGTAGAGCTGGATTCGCTGGGAAAAGACGATTTTCTCCGCATCCTTACCGAGCCGAAGAACGCCCTTACCCGGCAGTACACGGAATTGCTCGCCACCGAGGGGATCGAAGTGGAATTTACCCCCGAAGCGATTGAACGGCTGGCGGTTCTTGCCGCCGACGTCAACTCAAAGCTGGAAAATATCGGGGCGCGCCGCCTCCACACGATAATGGAAGCCCTGCTGGAGGAGCTTTCCTTCGAGGCGCCGGACATCAGCCCGGCCAAAGTCCCCATAACGGTCGGTTATGTCGACGAAAAACTCGCCGGAATCGTCAAGGATCAGGACCTTGGACGATACATGTTATAAGGAAAATAAGGGTTAAATACACATTGGAATCTGCCGATGTGTAAAGAGAGGGAGTATAAGGGAAGAAAATGAACAGTTTTCAGAAAACCGTTGACCTGCTGCACCGTTCCATGAGCGCCACTACGGTGCGCCGTTCGGTCATAGCCAACAATTTGTCAAACGCCAACGTCCCTAACTTTAAGCGTTCCAACGTGAATTTTGAGAGCGAACTGAAGCGGGCGCTTGATACGGAAAAGCAGCGGCCGGCGCTGGAGCTTAACCTGACCGATCCCAGGCACATTCCCAATTTCCGGGAACGCGACTACCGGGATGTGCAGATACGGCGGGTGCTGGACTATACCAGCACCTACAACAACAACGGGAACAACGTCGATCCCGAACAGGAAATAGCGCTTTTGACGCAGAACCAGATGTCCTACATGCTTCTGGCCCAGTCAATCGATTTTCAGTTCAACCAGGTAAATCAGGTGTTGAGAAATTAGGAAGTAGGAAGCAGGAGTTAATATGGGGATTTTTAGTTCGATTAACATAGCGGCTTCGGGGTTATCGGCAAACCGTGTCCGGCTGGACGTGATTTCCGACAACATGGCAAACATAAACACCACCCGCACCCCGGAAGGCGGCCCCTTCCGCCGCAGCCGGGTGATCATGCGGCCCAGGGTGGACAGCCCCTATTGGCGCTCGCCGTTTCTGCCGCAGTCCCTGGACAACGGCATTGGGCGCGGGGTACGGGTGGCGGAAATCCAAAAGGATTTTTCCAAGGAGAACCCCCTGCGCTGGGACCCGACCCATCCCGACGCGATCAAATCCGGCCCCAGGGAGGGCTATGTGGAATTGCCCAACGTGGACATTGTCACCGAAATGGTGGACATGATTTCCGCCACGCGGTCTTACGAGGCCAACGCGGCGATTATTGAAGGCTCAAAAGCGATGTTTCAGCGGGCGCTGAACATTGGAGGCAGATAATGGCAGAAATAACGGCATACGACGTTACCATGCGGTATACCCATCCCAAGCACATGGGTCCGCTTAATAGCCCCTACGCGGGCAGCGGCAAGAACATACTCGCCCTTGAAAAAAAGATCGGAGCGGAAGGCATTACCCGTGCCGGTACTTTTGAAACGGCGATGCTCCAGGCCCTGGACAATGTTTCAGGCAGGGAAAAATATGCCGTGCAGCTTATGCAGGAAGCGATCACCGATCCCGATTCGGTGGATGTGCATGATATTACCATTGCCCAGGGAAAAGCAAATATGTCCCTTGGCATTACACGGATGGTATTGAGCCGTTTGGTGCAGGGCTGGAGAGACCTGATAAATACGAGATAGGCAACTATAGACAGGGGAGGGGACATGAACGATTTAATAAAAAAATTAGTAACACACATGAAAACATTGTGGGGCAAATGGAGTATGCTGCAGCGCCTTATCCTGGTGGGTATAGCCGTTGCGGTATTAGTGGGAGTTGTCGCCCTGTTCGGCGTTTCATCTTCGCCCAGCTATGTGCCGGTTATCGACGCGCCCATCAGCGACGAAGCGGCGCGGTATCGCATCCAGATGCGGATTAACGAAGAAGGCGTACGGACAATCGTCACTCCCGCAGGGGTGGTACAGGTCGCCGACGAAAGCACGGCGCGCCGGATGAGGGCGATACTGATCCGCGAGGATCTTATCCCCACCGGCACCGATCCCTGGGCGATATTCGACCGTGAGCGCTGGACACTTACCGACTTTGAGCGGAACGTTAATTTCCGGCGCGCCCATACCCAGATGATCACCGATCACATCAAGGCAATAGACGATGTCGACGATGTCAACGTTGTTGTTGAAGTTCCTGCAACAGAATTGTTCGCATCCAATCAAAAACCCATATCGGCAAGCGTCATCATTTTTCCCAAGCCGGGCAGCGACATTATCGCGAACCGCAAAAAGATCGAAGGGATTCAAAAACTGCTCAAGATGGCCATTGCGGGGTTAAGTGACGAGAACATCGTTATTACCGATCAGAGCGGCAACCAGCTCAACGACTTTGCCGGTTTGGCGGCATGGGACAGGCAAACCCTTATAGAACGCGAACAGAAATTTATTCAGGCACAGGAAGCCCAATACAGGGCGAAGATGCTTACGGCTTTGCAGCATACCTTTTCCGCCGACCGCGTCCGCGACCTTAACGTCAAGTTCGAAATAGATATGTCGGAAAAGACCGTTGATACCAAAGAAAGTTTTCCTGTTACCATACGGCCCCGGACTCCGGGACTGTCGTATGACGATTCCGAATGGCGGGAATCCATTCTTGTTTCGGAAAGCGCTACCGAAACCATTTGGGAAGGGACAGGCTATAACCCCGAAGGCCCTGCCGGCGTAGAAGGCCAGACCCCCCCGGCTTTCAAGGACCTGCAGAACCTGTACGGCAGGATGACCCAAAGCACGAGAACCCATAACCAGGAAATAAACCAGAGGCATATCCAGGAAGTACGCAGTCCCCAGATAGATCGCGTAACGGTCGCGGTAAACATCGACGGCAAGTGGAAGCGGAAATATGATGAAAAGGGCCAGCCGATAATGATGCCGGACGGTTCCATAGAACGGGAATATACCCCCATCTCCATGGAGGATCTCCGGAACGTCCAACTGCTGATTCAGGATGCCATCGGCTACAACCTGGCGCGCAGCGATTCGGTAACCGTGCGGAACATACCTTTCGACAGGACAAAGGAATTCCACGACGAAGACGAGGCGTTCCTCAGGCAAAAGCAGATACAGACCACCATCATAGTGATAATTTCCGGTTTGACATTATTGTTAGTTGGATTTATAATTTTCAGGATCATAGCCCGGGAGATGGAACGCCGCAGACGGGCAGCGGAGGAGGAACGCGCGCGCCGCGAACAGGCATTGCGGGAAAGCGCGATGCTGGAAGCCGAGCAGGAGGGCGTGGACGTTTCCATTTCGGTGGAAGAACGGACGCGCATGGAACTTATGGAATCGGTGGTCAACCTGGCAAAAGAACACCCGGAAGACTGCGCCCAGCTCATCAGAACCTGGCTTTTGGAGGAATAGCATGAAACAAGTTTCATATTCGATAAATTTGTGCGGCTATTCATCCGCACCAGGGAGGGGTTAAAAAATGGCAAAATCAAGCGCAGCGGGCGGAGCCGCAGCCGGAACCAAGAAAAAAGGCCAGAAGGAATATACCGGACGCCAAAAGGCGGCAATTTTCCTCGTTACCATCGGATCGGAACTGTCATCCGAGATATTCAAATACCTCCGCGAGGATGAAATTGAGACGCTGACTTTTGAGATAGCCCGCCTCGAAACGATCGATTCCGAGCAGAAGGACGCCATTCTGGACGAGTTCCGCGAACTCATGATGGCGAACCAGTTTATCTCCACCGGCGGCATCGACTACGCCAGGGAACTGCTGGAAAAATCGCTGGGCAGCCAGAAGGCCATTGATATCATCAACCGGCTCACATCCAGCCTCCAGGTGCGGCCATTCGACTTTATCCGCCGCACCGATCCGGCGCACCTGCTGAACTTTATCCAGCAGGAACACCCCCAGACCATCGCCCTGATCCTCGCCTACCTGGAGCCGAACAAGGCATCGGTAATTCTGCAAAACCTCCCCCACGAGGTGCAGAGCGACGTGGCGCGCCGTATCGCTACGATGGACAGAACCAGCCCCGAAGTACTCCGCGAGGTTGAGCGGGTTCTTGAAAAGAAACTCTCCAGCCTTTCCAGCGAAGACTATACCGCAGCGGGCGGCGTTGAGAGCATCGTTGAGATTCTCAACCTTGTCGACCGCGCATCGGAAAAGCAGATCATCGAGGCCCTGGAAGACGAAGACCCCGAACTTGCCGAAGAGATCAAGAAACGCATGTTCGTGTTCGAAGATATCGTCCTCCTGTCCGACCGCGACATTCAGAAGGTTATGCGGGAAGTGGATTCGCAGGAACTTTCCAAAGCCCTCAAGAGCGTGGATACCGAAGTGCAGGACAAGATATTCAAGAACATGTCCAAACGCGCCGCTACCATGCTCAAGGAAGACATGGAATACATGGGGCCCGTGCGGCTTAAGGATGTTGAAGAAGCCCAGCAGAAGATCGTCTCGATCATCAGGCATCTGGAGGATACCGGCGAAATTGTTATCGCCCGTTCCGGCGAAGACGAGATGGTCGTATAGTTGTATAATGGGGTTTCATGAAACCGCACTAGACAGAGGTTAAGGATGGCAAAGGCAGTATTCAGATCGGCGGAGCTTATCATGGTCAGCGACAAGGTGATGATAAGCACCCCCGCTCCCTATGAGGATGTTGAAATAACCGCACCCCGGGAAGAAGATCAAGAGATTCATCCCATAGTGGAGGAATATACCGGTCCCACCGCCGAGGAACTGCGCCATGAAGCCGAGGCATTCAAAGCCGAGTGGAAACTTGAAAAGGAATCGATGATCGAGGCGGCAAAAGCCGAGGCCAACGAGATAGTGCAGTCGGCGGATTTGTCCGCTGCAAGGAACAAGGAGCAGGCGGCAGAAGAAGCTGCCGCTGCAAAAGCCCAGGCGCAGCAGGAGGCGGAAAAAATTATCGCCGAAGCGCAGGGGCAGGCGCAGCAGTTGGCAGACCAGATTCGCGGCACCCTTGACGACGAGCGAAAAGAGGCCCTTGAAAAGGGCAGGGAAGAGGGCCGGACGGAAGGCTACGCAGAAGGCAAGGCCGAGGTAGACCGGCTGATCGAACGGACGCAGACCGTATTGGAACGGGCGCAGGACAAGCGGGGCGAAATACTCACCGAGACCGAGCGGGAACTTATCGAACTGGTGCTGCTCATCTCCCGGAAAATTGTCAAGATCATTTCAGAAAATCAGCGCGAGGTGGTAGTATCCAACGTGCTTGAGGCTCTTAAAAAGGTGCGGGATCGGGGCAATGTCATTGTCCGTGTTAACCTTGCCGATTTGGAACTTGCCACGGAGCATAAAAAAGAATTTATCCAGGCGCTTGAGGGGGCAAAGTCGATACAGGTGATGGAAGATTCGTCGGTAGATTCCGGCGGCTGCATCATCGAAACGGACTTTGGCGAGATCGATGCCCGCATCTCCAGCCAGCTTGCCGAACTGGAAGCAAGGATACTGGAAATTTCTCCGATAAAGTCAAGGATAAAATCGAGAAGTGGTTAGTGAATAGTGGTTAGTGGTTGAGAGGGAGGGGCGTGGAAACCGCTGTATTTGAAAAATATTTTGAAACCGCAGAACGTACCGATCCCATAAAATGCACGGGCAGGGTTATCAAGGTACAGGGACTCCTCGTCGAAAGCAGGGGGCCCCAGG
>WRJO01000014.1 GCA_009778545.1 Treponema sp.
AGGAAAAGATATGGAAAAAATAACAACTTCCGACAGCCAGCAGAAAGCCGCTCCCGCGTCGCTGCTATTGGCTTCCAGCCCGCACATTGCCTCTCCGGTTAATTCTACGGCATTGATGAGGAACGTGCTCATCGCCCTTGCGCCGGTATGCATTTTCAGTGTGGTTATTTTCGGCTTGCCGGTTCTGCTGAATATCGTCGTTTCCGTAATCGCGGCGATGGCCGGCGAATCGCTGTTCAGGCTCGCCATTCGCAAGCCGGTCCGTGTGAACGACCTGAGCGCCGTTATCACCGGCATTTTGCTCGCCCTGATCGTTCCCCCGTCCCTGCCGCTGTGGATGACGGCATTGGGTTCCGTTTTTGCGGTTGTGGTTGCGAAGGAATTTTTCGGCGGGCTTGGCGCAAACATGTTCAACCCCGCGCTTATCGGCAGGGCCTTCCTCCTGATGAGTTTTTCCAACCCTATGACTTCCTGGCACAAAGCACAGCCGGTCTTCCCGACCGCTCTAACCGATGCCACCAGTTCGGCTTCAATTCTGGGAGACAGCGAGGTTTTCTCGGATCATCTGCAGGTGTTTTTAGGTTTCAGGGCGGGCAGCGCCGGTGAAACGTCAATACTTTTGATCCTCGCAGCATGTTTTTTCCTGCTTGTTACCAAGACCATCGACTGGCGCACGCCGGTTTCCATGATCGCCTCGGCCTTTGCCTTTGCCTTTCTCCTGGGCTATGACCCGGTGCTTGCCGTTCTTTCCGGCGGCCTGGTTTTCGGTGCGGTCTTTATGGCGACCGATTATGTAACCATTCCGCTGACATCCTGGGGCAAGGTTATTTTCGGAATTGGAGCGGGGCTTATCACGATACTTATCCGGAAATTTGGAGGCTATCCCGAAGGGGTGTGTTATTCGATACTTATCATGAACGCCACGGTTCCCTTCCTTAATAAAATCCTCCCCAAAAAATACGGTTTTGTGCCGGTACAGAAGGCGCCCAAAGGAGGTGCGAAATGAACGTTAAGGAAATGATTAAACTTGGCCTGATTTTGGCTGTTTTTGCCACAGCCGCCTGCGTGATGCTGGCCTTCGTCTATTCCGCCACAGCACCGATTATTGCTGCACGGGAAGCAGATACCCTGAAAGGCGATCTATCAAAAGTTTTCCCCGACCCTGAAGCGAACTTTAAACCAACCGAGATAATAAGCCCAAGCCGCGCCGTTACGATTTCAGACGCATTTATGGCGCTGCACGGCGAGGAGGTCGTTGGCGCGGTGGTTAGCGTGTCTACACAGAGTTTCGGCGGCCCGATGGTTTTTCTTATTGGGGTCAGCGATGCGAAGACAATAACCGGAGTTAAGATTACGAAACATTCTGACACGCCGGGGTTTGGCGCAAATGCCGACTCGGAGACATATTTAGCGCAATTTATTGAAAAATCCATTAATGACCCCTTTGAAGTTAAGGGCGACGTAGATAGTGTTGCGTCTTCTACCATTACCAGCAGGGCTGTAGCCCTGTCGGTAAAGACAGCCGGCCTTGCCGTTGCCGCATGGCTGGACGGGGAAGAGCTGGTCTTTGATGATGGTGCGGAGGAAGAGGTTACCCTGGAATCGGCGCTTGCGGCATTTTTCCCCGATGCGGATTTTGAGTCAGCAGTTGGGATAACAAGCCCCGACGATAACGTTACTATTCAAAATGCTTTTACGGCGCGCAGCGGCGGGCAGTTCGCAGGCGCGGCGGCAAGCGTATCTACAAAAGGTTTTGCCGGTCCGGTAATTACTCTTGTTGGAGTCAGTGCTGAAAAAATGATAACCGGAGTAAGGATATTGGATCATTCGGAAACGCCGGGGCTTGGTGCAGAGGCAGCATCACCATCGTTCCTGGATCAATTCAACGGCAAAAATGTAAGCGACCCCTTTGAAGTACATAACGATGTGGACATCGTTGCATCTTCTACCGTTACCAGCAAGGCAGTTGCCGAATCGGTAAAGGCAGCCGGACTTGCCGTTGCCGCTTGGTTAAGTGAAATAGAGGAGGCAGGTAATGAGTAATAATTCTTCAGGAAAGAGTCTGTTAGGCATTTTCACCAACGGCATAGTCCGCGAGAATCCCCTGCTGATGCTGATGATCGGCCTCTGCTCCGCCCTTGCGGTTACTACCGCTGTTGAATACGGGATTGGTATGGGGCTTTCAATGACATTTGTTCTGCTCATGTCGGAAGTGGTAATCAGCACTTTCCGCAAGTTGATCCCCCCTTCAATCCGTATCCCCATTTTTATCATCGTTATCGCCGCCTTTACCACGGTTATCGACTATGTCCTCAAGGCATGGTTTCCCGAACTTTCAAAGGCAATGGGGGTATTTATTCCCCTAATCGTTGTTAACTGCATCATCATGGGGCGTGTCGAAGGCTTTGCCTCGAAGAGCTCGCTGATAGAGGTAATCGCCGATTCCCTGGGAATGGGACTTGGCTATACCTGGGTGCTTGTCGGCATCTCTGCGGTGCGGGAGTTGTTGGGCGGCGGAACACTTCTCGGTTTCCAGGTGCTGCCTAAAGCGTTTCCGCCGATTATGTTTTTCAAAATGCCGCCGGGCGGCTTCTTTATCTTCGCGCTATTTATCGCCCTGAACCTGTTTTTGAAGAAGAAACTAAAGGATCCTGCGGCAGCTACAGCCGCTGGATGCGAGGGATGCCCGTCTGAGAAGGCCGGAGGCTGCGGAATAGGGAGTGAAAAAGTATGAACCTGTTTAAAATATTTATAGCGGCTTTGTTGATTGACAATGTAGTGCTGATGCGCTTCCTTGCGCTTTGCCCGTTTATCGGGATGAGTACGGATGAAGACAAATCTATCGGAATGGGGCTTGCGGTAACATTTGTAACGGTGCTTGCCACCGCTGTTACATGGCCCATTTTTAGATTCATTCTTGAACCGTTGGGACTTATGTTTCTGCAGACACTGGTATTTATTCTCGTTATCGCTTCGCTCGTTCAGTTGGTGGAATTTTTCCTGAAAAAATCGGTAAAATCGCTGTACGAGTCAATGGGCATTTACCTTGCCCTCATTACAACCAACTGCGGAATTCTGGCGGTAACTTTGGATGTAATAAATAATAACTGTGTTTTTACCGAAAAGCCTTACACTTTTCTTGAAGCCATTGTTTATGCCATTGGGGTAGCGATGGGTTTTCTGCTTTCGATGCTGCTCCTGGCGGGAATCCGGCGGCGTCTCAGAACCAGCCCTATCCCCGCTTTTCTGAACGGGACGCCGGTGCTTTTTGCTGCTACGGCGCTGTTGTCGATTGCCTTTATGGGCTTTAAGGGGTTGGTAAAATGAATGAAATATTAAATACCGCCTTAACAACCGCCGCTTGTGCGGCAGCCATCGCCTTTATTCTTGGTATCCTCCTTGGATTTTTCAAAGAAATATTTGCCGTGCCGGTTGACCCGCTTGTCGAAGAAATCCGCGCGGCGCTTCCAGGTGCGAACTGCGGCGCGTGCGGTTTTCCCGGTTGTGAAAATTACGCACTTTCAATCGCCGCTGGAAATGCCGGCATTACCGCCTGCACCGTAGGCGGCCCATCCGTTGCGGAAAAGCTGGGGGCAATAACCGGCCAATCCGGAGGTGCGATGGAGCAAATTGTCGCGGTACTTGCCTGCCAGGGATCGAACATGCATACGCCCCGCAGAGGAATCTACACCGGTGTTGAAACCTGCAGAGGGGCAAAAGTTGCCGGCGGCACCAAGCTTTGTTCCTTTGGCTGCATTGGCTTCGGCGACTGTGTAAAGGTATGCCAATTCGACGCGCTGACCTTCGATGAGGAAAAGGGCCTGCCGGTAATTGATTACAAAAAATGCACCGGCTGCAAGATATGCATGACCGAATGCCCTGTGGGCATAATCAAGGGAGTGCAAACGAAGGGAAAGGGCGCTATAACCCTCTGCTCCAACCTCAGCCCCAACCGTCAAGCCGTAGCGAAAAGCTGCAAAATCGCCTGCATCAAGTGCAACCTGTGCGTCAAGAACTGCCCCAAGCAGTGCATCGATCTGAGCAGCAACATCCCCGTAGTGGACTACGCCAAATGCGATTCCTGCGGTACCTGCGTAGAAAAATGCCCGACAAAAGTGCTGAAGATTATTGAGCGGGACGTATTGTCGGCTTAGGAAAAGAAAGTAGGAAGTAGAAAGGAGGAGGTAGGAGGTAAGGCCTCTTCTAACTTTCTAACTCCTGCTTTTTTTTGTGCCTTGGCGTGGATTTTCATAAGAATCCCACACGGAGGCACAGAGGCACGGGGGATTGGGCTTTAGCGATAAATTACTTCATAAAATCACGGAAAACCTTTTCCATGGTATTGTTTACCGCATTGTTGACCTTTGCAGTCATAACTTTGGAAAGGCGGTTTATCAGTTTTTTTCTTTCTTGCCGTACTGAGCCATCGTTAAGATATGCATATACTTCAAAGCTATCCGTAGGCAGTACCTGTAATACTTTCGGCCAAAAATGCCGCATATCCAATTCACTCATATCGGTTCCCCCTCCGTGCCTCTGTGCCTCCGTGTGATCCATAGCCATCTAACTCCCCGCGAACTGCTTTACCGCAAAGACCGCCGTCTTCCGCAGATCGCCGACGGTTTTCCGCTGCAGTACTACCAGCCGGAAAATGGCCGCTTCTATCAGGCTGTACAGGTAGTCGTCGGCGGTTTTTATGTTTACCGGCTTGAGTTCGCCGGATTTAATGCCTTCTATTACCAGGGACGCAAGAAAATGCCGCAGCTTGAGGGTGCGGCGGCGGACGAGCTTTTCCGGTTCGGCGCTGTTTTTTGACAGGTGCAAAAGATAGTCGAGAATCACCGAAAGCAAGCGGCGGTTTTCTTCAAGCCGCTGAAAAATGTCCAGCAGGACTTTAGTGATTTTTTCGGCGCTGCCCAGCGAAGAGTCGGTATATATGGTCCGTATGTCTTCTTCCACTTTTGACAATAGCTGTTTGATGCTGTAATTAAAGATTTCTTTTTTGTTTTTAAAATAGATGTACAGGGTTGTACGGGTTATGCCGCAGCGGTCGGCGATCTTCTGGAAGGTGGCGTTTTCAAAACCTTCGTCCACAAAAACATCAAGGGCCTTTTTTAAAATTTCCTTTCGCCTTGCCTCATGCTCCACAACGATTGACATTATTTGCTCCTTTCTTTTTATAGCCTTTCATACTGATAAAAAAACGCCGGAATGGGGCCGCCGGTTATCTCCCGGCAGGAATCTGCCTTCCTGCCGAAAAAAGATTCAAAGCCCGGATGATCCGTTATCACGGCGAGTTTCCAGCCGGGAAAACTTTCCGCAAGCGACGCCATCCCGGCGTATATCCGCTCCGATTCCTGCTTGTCCCCCAGCCGTTTTCCGTAAGGCGGATTGGTAACGATAAACCCCCGCGGATCATTATCCCGAAATTCATCGCACAGAGGCACTGAGGCACAGATGGAATCCGCAGACTCGAATATTCCCTGCTCTTCTTTGCGTTCTTTGCGCCTTTGCGTGATATCTTCTACAAATACATTTGCGGATAATGGCCCTATTGAGGGGCTTTTTTCATCGGCGGGGTGCAGCTTGTTCAGCAGGCCCTGCGCCCGCTCAAGGTTTGATTTGGCAAGGGCGGCAGCCGACGCGTCCCCGTCGCTTCCGGCGATGCGAATCGCCCGCTGGAAATTTACCTTGCCGCGCAGCTCTTCCCGCACCGCTTCCCCGATACTGTCGTCGGCGATGCACAGGTTGTCAATGGCAAAACGTCTGCCCAGCCCCGGCGCCATATCCCAGGCATAGATTAGCGCCTCGGCAAGGATAGTGCCGGAGCCGCAGAATGGGTCGTAGAGCGGGTACTTTCGCTTCCAGCCGGACAGCAAAAGCATCGCTGCGGCGGTTGTTTCCCGCAGGGGGGCAACGCCGCCTTCCGGTCGGTAGCCGCGCTTGAACAGCGGCTGCCCGCTCAGATCGACAAGCAGGGATACCATGTCCTTTTCTACATAGACACGCAATTCAGCCGCCGCCCTTGCCTCGGGCAGTCTTGCCAGCCCCGCCGCCCCGCAGAGCCGCTGCGCCGCCGCCTTATGCACCACCGCCTGAATGCTCGATTGGGCCTTTAGCTGCGAGCGGTTGGAACGCACCTTGCCGACTTTTAGTCCCAGCCGCGCCGGAACCACCGACTCCCAGGAAACGGCGAGCGCTCCCTCAAACAACGCGTCAAAATCGGCGGCGTGAAAGTAACCCGCTTCCAGCAGCACGCGATCCGCCGCCCGCAGCGCCATAAGGGCGCGGTACAGGCCCGCTGTGTCCGCCTGGAAACGAACCTTGCCGAAGCCGGAATCAAGGACGGCAAGCCCCAATTTCTTTATTTCGTTTGAAACAACTTTTTCCGCCCCCACGGCGCACAGTGCGACGGCATTACATAAGGCGGCAGTTTTGCCGGTTCTTTCCACCGATACAGTATAACATATTTTGTGATCTTGTCGAGAAAACTGGTGCGGGATCCGCAATGATGGAGTTGATATTGCCTATGCCGCATTTTGGATGCCATTGTGTTGCGTCTCTACTAGTTGAACTTTTTTTTAATATCATCTAAAATATGACTGAAAGTCAAAGGAGAAAACATGGGAATATCAGAACGGAGAGAACGGGAAAGAGTCGAGCGACGCAGGGCAATTCTAAATTGCGCGAAGGAGCTGATCCTTTTACAGGGGGTGGAGCGGGTCAGCATGGAGGATATTGCCCAGAAAGCGGAACTGTCCAAAGCTACAATATACCTGTATTTTTCCGGCAAAGACGTACTGCTGAACGAAATTTGCGAGGAGTCGGCGCAGGTATTCCTGAACCATTTCAGGCCGCTTCTGGAAACCGGTTTAAGCGGCATAGATATCCTCAAGCGTTTCTGGCGCAGTTATGTGGAACTATTCGGCAGTTCCGACGATATGATCATCATTTTCAAGGTGCGTAATTTTTTAAATTCCTGGCAGCCCATCATTCTGCAGGGAGAACCGGGCAAGTCCCCCTATGTAGAGGCGATTTTGGGAGCGCTGAAAGGCATTATCGACCAGTGCAAGGGAGAAGGGGTTTTTGATCCTGACCTGGATTCCACTCTGGCGAGCAGCCTGCTCCTCTCCATGTTTACGATCCTCGTTGAAAACGCCGCCTGCATACCGCCGGGAAACCCGGATTCCGATGAGTCCCGGGTGCAGATGCAGCGGGAAGCGCGAAAATCGCCCGCCCTCATCGAAGAAATGACCAAAGCCTTTCAGATCATCATCCGGGGCTTTGCCAGGGAAGGCCTGGACCGTTCGTGCCTGGACATTTCGGCCGCGTAATTTTTCACTAAAAGGGGGACTCAAATGAAAAAGTTAATCTGTACGGCTATTTTGGTTTTGGCGGGAACGTCGGTTTTTTGCAATGATTTTTCCCTCAGCGCCGGGGCAGGGGGCCTGTTGGGCGGCTTGTTTACCCGGTATACCATTTCCGCCAGCGGAAGCATAGGCAGCCTGAACCAATCCCAGGAAGCGGATCAGTTCAATTATGGTTTTTTTGCTTTTTTTGATGCAACTTACGGCATCTTCAATATTTCTTTCCAGAATGGGTCAGGAACAAACAATGACGGAGGCATGGCCTACAGCAGCAGGGAATCCATGCTGGGTTTCAGCCTCTTTGGCAAGTACCCGTTCAAATTGAATGAACGGTTCACGATTTTTCCTCTGCTGGGCGCGGAATATCAGGTGTGTCTGGTGAAGCTGCGGCAGGATGGCGATGGCCCGGTTTACCGGTGGAATGATAATGAATATTTTTATGTAACAGACTGGAATTCGTTTTTTATTAACCTTGGGGGCGGGCTGGATTTTAAGCTGCCGAATAATTTTTTCCTTAGAAGCGATCTGATCTACAGCATCAGGTTAATGACTCCCTATGAGGAAAAATTTCTCGATCAGATAAAATCAGATACCGGCGATTCCGGGCCAAAACTTGGCGGTCTTTGCAGCGGCCCGTCATTGCGTATCAGTATAGGCTACCGGTTTTTTGAACGGTAACACCTGTGTATTAATACTAATAGCGAAATAATAACATACCAATAGCGATTATATTCCTCTAAGATAATAGACAATTCCATATATTTGTATGAACATTAGACAAATTTGAAAAAATTTCTAAAAATCAATTGAATATTATCTGTTTGTACAGTATATTTCCGTATGTACAGCGATATGTTGAAAAACTGAATCGCCGTATAAAATCTATTAAAAGTGAGGTAAATTATGAAAAAAAGTGTTTCTTCGTATCTTTTTCCCCTTGTCCTGGCGGTTCTTTTTGGCCTTTCCTCCTGCGTGGATCTGTTCGAGCCACTTGAGGAAAATACCGACCCGGATGACGAAATTACTGCCCAGCTTGGTACGCCTGGGGGGTTTTCCGTATTGTCATATTCGGCAACGGAAATCAAGCTTGAATGGGAAGAAGTGCCTGGCGCCGAATCCTACAGGGTTGAACGCGCTGTTTCGATAGAGGGCGAATCCTTCCTGGTGTGGGAAAGCCTGATTGAAACTGAGGAATTGACATGTATCGACAGTATAATGGATGTTGATGAAGCATCGCTGGAGTCGCCTGAATACCGGAACACGTACCATTACCGGGTCAGCGCATGCACTTCAGATGAAGACTACGATGACAGCGAACCTGCCGGGCAGGATTCGGCCATGCTGTTCCGTGCGCCAAATAATGTTCATGCCAAACACGACGCTTCAGTGGAATTTGTGCAGTTAACATGGGAGAGTTCCGACGGAGCTGAAAAATATGAAGTATGGAGATCCGATAACGAATACGGAACTTCTGCTGAATTTCAGGATGCTGTTTTTGAAAACGAGTTTCACGACACTTCTGTTGAAGAAGGTGTCTATTATTACTACATTCTGGTTGCGGTAAACGGATTTGATAATAAATCCCTGCCGACAAATCCCGTTCGTGTAACCGCAAGGCTCGATACACCGCAGGGATTTTCTGCAGTATCGTGGTCGGCAACGGAAATCAAACTTCAATGGGAAGAAGTGTCTGATGCCGAATCTTACATGGTTGAACGAGCCGTTATTGGTCATGGCGATAATATTCTGAACTGGGAACACCTGGTTGAAACTGAGGAATTCGCCTATATCGACAGGATACTGGATGATAGCGAAGCATCATTGGAATCGCCAGAATATCAATATTCATACCATTACCGTGTCAGCGCCTGTACATCCGATGATGACTACGATGAAAGCGAGTTTGCCGCAGAGAAGGCTGCCATGCTGTTCCGCGCGCCGAACCAGGTTCAGGCAACGCATGGCAGTTCGGCGGAATATGTCCAGTTAACATGGGAGAGTTCGGACGGCGCCGAAAAATATGAGGTATGGAGAAGTGACAGCGAAGGAGGAAAGTCTGCGGAGATTTTAAGTACCGTTTCTGTAAACGAATTCCGCGATTCTTCCGTTGTGCAGGGTGTTTATTTTTACTACAGCCTGATTGCGATAAACGGATTTGGCAATAAATCCCTGCCGACAAACCCTGTTCGCGGCTTCGCGAAGGAATACGGCGCGCTGGACAGCCCCCGGAATGTGCGTTTTGCCTCCGGATCGGGAAGGGGAAATTCCACCGACAGAATAACAATCGAATGGGATCCTGTGGATCATGAAGATGATTTGGATGTGTATTACGCGGTTTACCGTTACAGCGACAGCGATTATTCGCTGATCCCGCTTGCAAAAAAAATCGTGGCTGCACAATTTACCGATGTAACGCCGCTCCCCGGCGAATATTACTATTACCAGGTTCAGGCAATAGTTGATGCAGGGGATAAACAGATTTTGGGAGAGATGTCTGGCGATGATCAGTATGGGCCGCTGCAAGGGTTTGTACTCAGTCCGCCCGATACTGTTATCGCGGCAATAAACCAGAACGGCAGCGCTACGGTAAAGTGGCTTCCTCCCCTCGGCAGCGAAAGCGAGTTTAGTGGATTTACCTATGCCGTCTATTTGAACGGTACAATGACGACATCCGGAGTATCTCACGCTGTTGATGAAAACGGGTTTGTTTCGGAAACGGTGAATTCCATTGCCAGTGACATCAAGGTAACAACCATTAACGGCGTGGTGGAAAGTCCCCCAAGCATTGCAGCCTCGCTGGAGGTTTCCGTTGTAAAGGCAATCGACGTGGAGGCAAGCCAAAACCTGCTTATTCAGGACGAGGATGCCAACGTAAACGGCGTGTATCCGGTAAAGATAACCTGGAAAATCCCTGTCAATGCCTTAACCGCTTCATTCCGGATAGAGCGTTCGAATGGCGCTGGTTTTTCCGAGATTAACGGATCGGCGCTGGGCGTAAACGGTCCTTTCGGCGATGTGTATTCTTACGATACGGCGGCAGGGATTTATGCGTATATCGACAGGAACAGCGCAGCGCAAGCAGGCGAAAAATACTCTTACCGTGTGGTTTCTGTCTATTACGAAGGGCTGGGCGATTTCCCATCGGATGAATGTTCTGGCTGGGGCGCCATAGCAGAGGTTCCCGTTGTAAATACGATCGAAGCGGACGCAAGCCAGCACCTGTTTATCCAGGGAGAGAATGCCAACGAAAACGGAGTGTACCCGGTTAAGATTACCTGGAAAACCCCTGTTAATGATGCAATCGCTTCTTTTCTGGTTGAGCGTTCGGGCAGCTCCGGTTTTTCTGCCATCAACGAAACGGTGCTGGGTGTAAACGGTCCTTTTGGCGATGTGTATTCTTACGATCCGGTGACGGAACTGTATACCTATATTGACAGGAACAGTGCGGCGCAAGTGGGCAAAAAATACTCATACCGTGTGATTTCACATAATGCTGCTGGACAGGATAGTTACTTCTCGAATGAAAGTACCGGTTGGGGTGCATTAACGCAAACCCGGTATATGGTCGAATACAACAAGGTTATGAATACCGCGCTTGGCAAGCTCGACTATATGTACCGATCGCCGGACACATCAAAAATCGGAACGGAAAGTCCGGGCCCTGCCGGCAACATAAGCGGTAATATTTACTACAAAGGTTCTCTGGTAGCATTTGGGCTTGGCGGCGCGGAAATTTTCATTCAACTGACAAATTATTCCGACTTCTATGTTGAAAACGATCCTTCCAAGGGTGCGTATTTCATCCTGAACGGTAACTCTGACACGAAATCAAGCATGGCTGCTTCCGGGAATATGCGGGGAACCATGACAGTCACCGGAATGTATCCCGGCACGGTGGTTTATGGTACTGCATGGAGTACCTCCCCGGATCCGACAAAGGGAATTACCATTTCGGGCGGAAAAGCAGCGGGCGGCCATTATGTGGTTACGCCCCAGGGCTTCCCCGGCGAAGATGTTATCTGGAATCAAAGTACCCCTGAGCCTGGGATATGGATGGCATTTAAAGGCTACAGAGCGGACAGCAATGTAGGAGTAAATGAGGAAAACCTCGAAAATAACCGCCTACTTCCCTGGTATTATTGGGAATAGGGATGGCTGACGGCTGTAATGCGTCCTTGCGTTACAGCCGTTTGTTTCATTATAATAAGGTATGTCCTACAAAAAAGAATACATACCTGCCTTTGTTCTGGCCCTGGTTCTGCTGACCGCATCATGCGTCAGCGCCCCGCAGCGGGAAAGGGAGCAATTCAGCCCCTGGCATTACTCTTTTGCTATCCTCTTTGACACCGAACAGCCCGAAGACGGCCCCCGACTCGAAATAATGCTGTCGCTGCTGCGGATGAATTACCCTGCAGAACATATAGAGTATTTCAACGAGGTACTGTATTCCGGCAGCGATCTTATCGGGTATCGGGATTGGGTACTTGATGAGCACAGGGAGGACTACCGCGACAGCCTTTCGGCCATGGAGGACTTCGACCGGGAAATTATGGTAAGCAACCACTGGAAATACATGGAAACGATTACCATAAGGAGCGTTGAAGAGAAGGGGTTGGTGATAGAACGGGAATATTTTCATTATAACGGCGGCGCTAACGGCCTGATAAACAAGCGGAATTATGTGCTTGACATGGAAGCGCGCAAGCGGATTAGGGTAGACGACCTTTTCCTGGATTATCAGGGAGACGCTGCCCGCGCGGTAATTTACGAAGAATTGCGCAATTACAGCGGCCTTAATCCCGATCAGCCGCTGTCGGCGGGGATTTTCAAGTCGGATCATCCGGAGTTGAGTTTCAATTTTTATGTGTTGCAGGAGGGATTTGGCATGCACTGGGACCCAGACGAAATTGCCCCCAATTCCGAGGGCGGAATCGACATAATCATCCCCTGGCGGAAAATTCGGCCCCTGCTGCTGCACAGCGGCATGGAACTGCTGACAAAATTCGGCATTTATCTTTTTATATAATTTCGGAATGAAATAACGGGCAATAACGATGAAAATTCGCCTAAAAATGTTTTTGGTTGTCCTCCCCCTCGTTATCGTGACGCTGGTGTTTGCGCAAACGGCATCGTACTTCAACGCAGTCAACGGCGTTACGCGGCTGGCCCGGCAGCTATTGGGCTTTAAATTAAACGAACTGGAAAAATACGCCGATAACCAGTGGTCGCTGCTTGTTGAAAACAACTATGCAGGGCGGCAGGACATGGTAGATGCCGCGCAAAAAGCCGTGGAGCTGTACGCGCGGGGGATCATCCTCAGCGGGAGCGAGCGAATTTTTGCCGTGGACGGCGCGGGGAACGTGGTCATGGCGACAAGCCCGCTGGAATTAACGGAGAAGGAAAAGGGGCCGCTGCTGCGGCTTTTGCAGTCGGAATACTCGGGCCTCCAGAACGCCGCCATCGGCGGGGACAAGCGGGTTTTTCAGGCGTTTTATTTTTCCCCCTTCCAGTGGTATTTGCTGATAAGCGAAAGAAGCGACGTTTTCTACCGCGATGCGAATAGAATCGCCCTGCAAACCATTGTCACCCTGGCCGTTGCGATTATCGTTACCTCGGTTCTCCTGATCATGGTGACGGGGCATCTTACCAATCCTTTGCGCAGAATCGTCTCGGCGATGAATGCCATTATCAACTCGGCGGATCTGTCGTCGAGGGTGGAGGTTGAATACCAGGACGAAACGGGAAACCTCGCCCATACCTTTAATCAGATGATTGGCGAACTGGACAGTGCCTACGGGCAGATCAAGCGGTACGCCTTCGATGCGGTACTGGCGGGAAAAAAAGAAGAACGGATACGGCAGATATTCCAGAAGTACGTCCCCAAAGACGTAATCGAGCGCTTCTTCGCCTCCCCCGAAAAGATGCTCATCGGGGACAACCGCAACCTATCGATACTCTTTTCCGACATCCGCAGTTTTACCACGATCTCCGAGGGCATGGCCCCGGACGACCTGGTCAATTCGCTGAACCGCTACTTTTCCGGCCAGGTTGACATTATCTACAGCCGCAGGGGCGTTGTGGACAAGTACATCGGCGACGCGATCATGGCGTTCTGGGGTGCGCCGGAACAGCATGACGACGACGCGCTGCAATCCGTGCTGACCGGGCTTGACATGATCGAGGCCCTTTCCGTTTTCAACGAAAACCAGCGTAGGCTCGGCAAGCCGGAGTTCCACATCGGGGTTGGCATAAACTACGGAGAAGTGACCGTCGGCAACATCGGCAGCGAGCGCAAGATGGACTACACGGTGATAGGCGATTCGGTAAACCTTGCCTCGCGGATGGAGGGCCTTACCAAAGCCTACCACTCCGAGCTGCTGATCTCCGAATACGTCTATGCGCGGCTGCGGCAGGCAAAACAGCAGGATACGGAGCTCCATTTCCGGCTGCTCGATACCGTCGCCGTTAAGGGCAAAACCACGGGAGTAAAAATCTACACGGTAAAGCGATCGCTCACCCCGGCAGAAGCGGCGGCATGGCCCATTCACAACAAGGGAATGGAACTGTATTACGGCCGTTCATTCCGCGAGGCTGCCGAAAAATTCAAGGAAGCCTACCGCCTGCTCGACAAGGACCCCGTCGCCGAAAGCCTGTACCGCCGCTGCGCAGAATACGCCGCCGCCCCCCCCCCCGCCAACTGGAACGGCGTAGAAATCATGAAGACAAAATAATAATTTCTCGAAATATTTCACACGGAGGCACGGAGGCACAGATATTAGGAAAGTTAGGAAGGGTGCTGATTGCTAAACCCCTTTCCTCCTGTGCCTCCGTGCCTCTGTGAGATTTAATTCGAAATCAGTCCTACTGTCCCAGCGCTTGCTGGATTCTTGCCAGGCTTTCTGTGAGTTCGTTGAGGGTCATGTCGCCGATTGACCTTCCCTGCACTATATCCTGGATGTTCGTGATGGTGGCGTTGCGGCTGGTGATGGTCTGGTTCAGCGTGGCGTTTTCCGCCTGAAGGCCGGCGACCGTCTGCCTGGAGGTTTCGGCGTTTTGGGCCTGTACGGCGAGGTTCGTTTCCAGCGACGCAATGCGGCCGTCCTTCTCGCGGGCGCTTTCCTCCAGGGCGGCGTTTTGCGTCCGCAATGTGCCGGCGGATTCTTCAAGGCCGGCAAGGCGCTGCGACAGTGCCGAGCCGTCGGAACTGAAAGCCGCTATCGTTTTGTCCTTTTCCTCCATATCCCGCTCCAGCCGGGCGTACCGTTCCTCCAGGCTAGTGATGGCTAATTCCGCCGCCTCGTCGCGCAGCCCCGATCTGCCGGACTGGCTTCTGCGGGCTTCCTCCACCATCGTCTCAAAGGAATTTATCGCCTGGGTGTAGAGGTCCTTCCTTGCCTGAATGGAACGCAGCGACTGGAATGAGGGGGTGTTTAAAAATCCCCGCATGGATACGATCGTTTCCGCCGCCTCGTCAAGGTGGTAATTGCCGATCTGTTCGTTCAGTTTGGCGAAGAATGCGCCCATCTGGGATTCTACGGCGGCCGCCTGCGCCTGTTCTTTGGAAAGCCGGTCCATTTCGCCGATAGCAAGATCAACGGCGGCGGTGCTCAGGGCAAGCTCGCGGGTGCGGGTATCGAGTTGGGCCTGGAGGTTTGCTTCGCGGGCGCGGGCCTCTTCCAGTATTTGCGAGCGTTCGTCCCGCAGATTGGTCAGCATTGCGCGGTATTCCTCCTGGATCGCCATGAGGCGGCCTTCGGCAGCCTGCTGTTCTGCGCTCAGTTCCTGGCTGCTAGAATGGAGTTCCTGCAGCTCGGCATCAACCTCGGCAAGTTTTGTCGCGATAAGGGAAATCTCATTTTCCTTTGCCTCCAGGCGGGAGGACGTTTCTTTGCGTATTTCGTCGATAAGCGCCCGTTCGGCAGTGTTGTACACCCGTGCCCCCTGGCGAACCTGCGCGTCGGTTTTTCCGTGGAACGCGGAAAGTATGAGCAGCCCCGCAGCCAGGGCCGCCAGCGCTGCTATGTTGACCGCCATGGGAAAGACGTTGCCGCTTTTTTGCGCCTTAAAACGGCCAGGCTTGCCGTCTTCGCCGCTTTCCCCCGCTCCTGAGGCAAGCGAACGGCGGTTTTTTTCGGCAATGCCGTTGATTTTTGCGAGAATCTCCCGCTGCTCTTCCTCGGAAATCCCCGAATTCGCGTCAAAAACAATCTCGGAATGGTTATTCGTCATCTTTCATCCTCCCCAGGCTTATCCTTGCAGCCTGTTTGTTGGACAGTCTTAGCCCTCCGGCTTTCAGCCCCCGCACGCTGTAATCCTGCGCCTTAAATTCCTCCACAAGAACCTTGAGCCGGGGCTTCGGCACGTACTTTACGCTGAACGTAAATTTGTTCCGCGTATCAACATGGAGAACTGCCGCGCCGTCCGGAACAAGAAAATAATCCTTGTTAATGATCCAGCCTTCGATAATGCAGCGTTTAATGTAGGCAAAGCCGGTTTCTTTTTCACGGTATATTATCGAGAATACCGTTTTGGACAGTGCTTCCTTGTCCGCCGCGCCAATCCACCATGCATCTGCGCCCACAAATATTTTATCGGGCAGATCGGTCACCGTATACATGCCGTTTTTGCGAATCGTTAAAATACGGTCGAAGGGCGACACCTCGGCGACTTTTGCCCCGGAGACATTGGTTCCCAGATAGCCGGTTTTTTTGTCGTATTTGAGCTCAACGTCCCTTTTGGCGACCTCCTTCACGTCGACCTTGTCGAACGCGCCGACTTTGGTTTTTCTGGCTCCCGGAGGCAAACCTCCCCATGCCAATTTTTCGTTGGCCTTAATCTTGGCGATTATTCCCTTGAGGTAATTAATCGAGTATACGGTGATATTTTTAAGGTGTCCGTTGATCTCCTTGATCCGCGCTTGTATCTGTTCCATCTCCTCGCGGGCCTTGTTGATGTCGTATAACGAAATTCGCCGGATTGGTATACGCAGCAAATGTTCGACGTCGTCGTGGCTAACGCCGCGCGGGCCGACTTCCTTCAGGAATGGATTAAAACCGGAGACGACCGCGTCCTCGACACCTTTGGCGGTTTTCATCTTTTCGATGCCCTTGTAGATGCGTTCTTCCACAAAGATCCGCTCAAGGGTTCGCAGGTGGAGCTTGTCCTGCAGTTCCTTTTTTTCCAGTTCCAGCTCTTTGGTAAGGATTTTTACAATCTGCTTCGCGTGGTGTTTGATCACCTCGGTAACGGTCATCACGGCGGGCAGGCCGTTCTTGATGACGAGGAGGTTCACCGATATGGACTGCTCGCATTCGGTAAAGGCAAAGAGTGCGCCGACGGTTTCCTGGGCGTACACGCCTCGGGCAAGTTTTATTTCGATTTCGACCTTTTCGGATGTATAATCGTTGATCCCCTGAATTTTGATCCTTCCCGCTTTGGCTGCCGCTTCCACGCTGTTGATCAGGCTTTCCGTCGTTGCGCCATAGGGCAGGTCGGTGATCAATATCCGCTTGGGGTCGGAGGTGTCAAGCTTTGCCCTGACCAGCACCTTGCCGTTTCCGTCGCGGTAATCGGAAACGTCGACAAGGCCGCCGGTGGGAAAATCGGGGTACAGTTCAAAGCCCTTTCCCGAAAGGCAGGCGATCTCCGCCTCCAGCACTTCGACGGCGTTATGGGGGAGAATCTTCGTTGACATGCCGACGGCAATTCCCTCCGCGCCCATTATCAGCACTACGGGGACTTTTGCCGGAAAAAGCACCGGTTCCCTGCTGCGGCCGTCGTAGGAAGGGGCCCATTCGGTCAGCTTAGGATTGAATAAAATGTCCTTTGCAAGGGGCGTGGCCCGGCATTCGATGTAGCGCGGCGCGGCGGCTTCGTCGCCGGTGTAGATGTTGCCGAAGTTTCCCTGCCGGTCGATAAACAGCTCTTTGTTGGCGAGAGCTACCAGGGCCGCATTAATTGAAGCATCGCCGTGGGGATGGTACTTCATGCACTCCCCGACAATGCTGGCTACTTTATGAAATTTGCCGTCGTCGTTATCAAAGAGGGTATGGATAATCCGCCTCTGCACCGGTTTTAGGCCGTCTTCCAAATCGGGTATAGCGCGGTCCTTGATCACATAGGAAGCATATTCAAGAAAGTTGCGATCAAAGAGGTTTTTAATATATGCCATGGGGATATTATAACATTTTTGTTAAAAACAAACAATCGCCTTGACAATACGTAAATAACATTATACTGTTTTTTATTAAGGAGAAAACAAATTATGGCAAAAACAAAACTTACACCGGGAGCGGCGGTTAACGCGCTTCTGCAGAAACACGGCTTGAATTACAACCGCCTCGCAAAGGCCATCGGCATTTCCAGCGCGATGGTTCGCCTGATTGCCCGCGACGAAAATCCGGTATCCGCCGCCGTCGCATTCCGTCTCGCGAAGTTCTTCAAAAACAAGCCCGAATACTGGCTCGATTTGCAGAAGGACTTTGACATTGCAAAGACCGCCGCAGACAAAAAGCTCGCCAAAGCGCTCAACGACATTCCCACTTACGACAAGGCGACATTCGAGCGGAAGAAAAAAGCCCCCGCGAAACCCGCCGCCCGTGCGAAAAAACCCGCAAAACCGGCAACCCGCGCCAGGAAGAAGTAGTTAGTGAAACATCTGGAAATTTACTTTAGATAACTCTCACAGAGGCACAGAGGCACAAATTTTTGATCGTATTATTCAAACATTGTGCATTTCTCTGTGCCTTAGTGCCTCCGTGAGGCGAAATGAGAACTAGTCATCGATTGCTGTTTAGCTTAGGACCATTTTGTAGCCGAAGACTTCCTGGAAGAGATCGGACTTTTCTTCCAGGCCGATGAGTTCAAGGGATATGTCGTAAACCCCGTGGGCGTGCAGGGCGATGATTTGTGCCCGGCGTTCTACGGCAAGAGTTTTTATCTGCTGGGTGTGGCCCCGGTCGAGGGCATCGGCTACCCGTAAAATTGCCGCCATTTTCAGCACGAGGATACGCTCTTCGCGCTGAAGGGTGATGTAGTCGATGTCGGACTGCGCCGGGGAATCTCCCCGGTGGTAGCGAATAACGTTTGCGATAATGTCCTGCTCGCTGCGGGGCAGTCCGAAAATTTCCGAATTGGCGACGATGTACTGGCCGTGCTTGTTGTGGCCGGAACCCCGGATATACGAGCCGATGTCGTGGAGCATCGCCGAAACTTCCAGCATCATCCGCTGCCGGCGGTTCATGCCGTGTTCCTTTTCCAGCGCGTTAAAAAGATCCAGGGATAGTTTGGTAACATGCCGTGCGTGGGCCTCGTCGAAGTGGTATTTTTTTCCCAGATTAACCGCAGAGGCAATTATCTGCGAGAAAAATTCTTCCTGCAGCTCCGAATCGACCCCAAGGGCAAGATCGACAAGGTATCCTTCCCGTATCGACATGAGGGGCACCACCACCTGTGCGGCGCCTGTCAGCTCGAGAAACAATTTTAATACAAATATTCCCGGAATAAAGCCCTCGGCTTCGGAATAGGAAATCCCGAGTTTCTGAATACAATCCTCTATGCTGTAATTCCGTATCCTTTCGGCAAAATCAATAAAGTCCTGGCGTTTTATAACGCGGCAATGCTCGTTAAGCTTGCTGCCCACCTGCAGCGAGGCAAGCCGCGCGTCAGAACCGGCTACGACGAAGGTCCGCACATGGGCCATGTCCATTTCCGCGTTCAGAAGGCCGGTGGTGTTCCGGATGGCTTCGCTCAGGTACCGCTCGTTGAACGAACCCGGCCCCGCCCGCAGCCGTATCCGCTGATCGATGATGATCGTTCCCAGCTTGATGCTGTGGGCCGCCACCATCTGCCCCTTCCGCAGCAGCATTATCTCGGTGGAACCGCCGCCAATCTCGATTATCATCGAGTTGCCCCGCCAAAACACCGGAAGGTCGTCCTTGATAGCGAATCGCACGCCAAGGTACATGAGCCGGTTTTCTTCGATCCCGTCGACCACCGAAGGGCTGAAACCCGTCTCCTGTTTTATCCGGTCCATATACACGTCGCGGTTCCGCGCCACACGCAGGGCGCTTGTCGCGATAACATGGACATCGCCGGCGGCAATGCCCCAGCCGGCCAGCAGTTCTTTGAAATTATTCAGGACGGAAAGACATTCCAATAGCGATTCGCGTGATAGCTCGCCGGAGTCAAAAACGTCGCGGCCAAGGGCAACCGGCCTTTCCGCCCTGTCCAGCACCGTCCATTGCCTGCCTTCTTCCATTTGCGCAACCAGGAGCCTTATGCCCGTTGAACCTATTTCTATGACGGCGACATGGTGTTTTTTCATAGCTTGTCAATCAGCATTGAGCATTTTCCCGAAGGGATCGGCAGGGTTTTTTTCTTCTTTCCAAGAATATTAATCGTAAAGTAATACAGTTTTTCGCTTTCCATGTGAATCTCCCATCCCCGCCCGCTCTTGTTTGAAAGAATCGTTATCATGTTTTTTTTCAGGGAGAGGTTTTCCACCCCCATGATTTCCAGGTTGGGGATGATCCAGTCTACCGTTTTGCGGGGGAGGGATATAAAAAGCCCCACAACATTTTCGATGGTCAGGCAGATTGTGGAAAGGGCGTCGTAGGCAAGGTACTGGGGGCGGGGAAAATCCGCCTTGCCGGGCCAGCGCGCAGGGCCTTCCTTTGTCGGCAGATAGGCTTCCCAGAGGTTGCCCTTGTGGTGGTTGCCGTCGGAGCTCATCGAGTCGAGCATGAAGTACAGGTGGCGAATGGCGCTGTCTCTGGCCAGGTCCCATCGCTGGTAGCGTTCAAGCCCCTTAATTACCATGAACGTCAGGTGGGGGTAGACGGCGCCCTTGTACCCCTTGCCGTTTTCGTCGAAGCTCTTGTCGGAAAGGGACAGCGTGGGAAAGGGGTGCGGTGCGCCGAAAAATTTCGGGTCGGAAAGTTTGGAGATGATCCGCTCGGCCTTTTCGTCGTTGGGAATTTCCGCCAAAAGCGGCCAGTAGCCCGCTATGGTTTTTACCGGCAGCCGCTTTTCGCTTTTGTCGATGTCGTGGTAGAAACCGTCTTCCGGATCCCACATCAGCGAGTTGATTCTGGTTTTAAGGGCGAAGTACTGCTTTTTGTACAGAAAGCTGGTGTCCTTGTCGTTGAGGATGTCGGCCATGGCGGACATAAACAGGGCGTTTACCGCCATCATTGAGTTGAAGTCCAGGGAATAGTAGGTTCCCTCGCGGGGAGAGTTGAGCATCCCCGTAACGGCAAGGGGGACGCGGTACAGGCCGTTGGGCTTTCTGAAGGTCTTGTCTATCCAGCCGGTGTACTTGTGCAGGACCGCCAGAACGTCCTTGACCCGCTTCTTGTTTGCCGATTTATGGTAGATGTTGTACTCGGCCCAGGCAAATAGGGGGATACCCAGGCTCTCGGCGTTGTCTTTTTCCGCTGTCGGCGAACCGGTTTTGACGTCGTAGGCACTGCGGATCGCCCCGTTTGGCTCCTGGCGTTCGTAAAACAGGTCTAAAGTGGGCGTTGCCTGGTAGATTCGGTTGGAATAGACGAGGAAAAAGGACGAATATATCGCATCTGCCTGGTAGACGGTCTTCGATCCCGGATAGGAGAAGAATTTTCCGTCAATTCCGCCCTTTTCGCTTCCGCTGTTCCAGCAATCCTGTATCCATGCCCATGTTTTATCGTATATATCGACAAAATCCTGATCATAAAAGTGGATTTTGGGAAAATCGTGCTTTGTCACCCATACCCCTTGACTTTTGGCATTTTTCTACTGGATTTAATTATACACCCTGTCTGTTCAAATTACCAACTTTTTTTTCAATTTTTCTTAATATTTACCAATTATCAGTCGAATTTGCCGACAAAAAAGGCTCTTTGCCGTCCGGCCTATATTGGCCGCAGCAAAGAGCCGCATGGTTGCTTAACCGTTCATTTTTCGAGAATAAATTCTACCCGTCGGTTTTTCCACCAGTTGTCCCTGTCGGCAAATTCGACGACGGTGCGGGCGCTGCCGACGCCCAGGGGAGTCAGCCTTGCACGGTCAACGCCGTGGTTTGCCAGGTATTCCACCACGGCTTCCGCCCGCTCTTTGCTGAGGGGCAGCAGCCCTTTTTCGCTGCGGGTACCGGTTTCCTCGTTGGTGCGGGCCCTGGTTCCCGGGGCGGTGGTCGGATTCGCGTGCCCTTCCACCGTCACCCGGTAGTCCTCAAACTTGTTGAGAACGCCGGCGATTCGCTGCAGGATGTATTCGTTGTTTTCAGATATTTCGGGGGCCACGCCTTCGATGAATTTGCCGGAATTGGGCGCAAAAACAATGGAAGGAACAATGACCCTCAGGAGGTCTCCATCGCGGTGTACCAGAACGTCAACCGAAATGATCCCTTCATATGTCGATACATTGTTGTAAATATCGTTTACCGTCAGCCTGAAATGATAATCCGATGCGGACTGAACCAGTTCGCCCGACGTGCTTAGCCCGTCCCAAATCAATGTGCCGGTGGGGTCTCCCTCTCCGTCCCACTTGGAAAACCGGAGGTATGGGGGATTCGGCTCGAGGATCTCAATGTGCCAGCCGTAAATGGGTGCGCTGTGGGTAACGGTGATTGTCACTTCCAGTTCGTCATCGACACCGTCGCCATCGGGGCTGAACGGAACCGGCGAAAGCTGTACCTGAATCTCGGGCCCCTCTGTGGGCGGCACAAACTCCGGCTCTTCCGGCGGCGGGGGAGGGGGCGGCGGAGGCGGCGGAGGCGGCGGCGGGGGAGGAGGAGGCGGCGGCGGCGCGACAGGGGGCGGCGGCGGGGGGGGCGGTGAGACACATGCCGCAATAACGGAAACTGCCGCGAAAGCAGCCAAAACGATCAAGATCAGAATAAACAGCTTTTTCATAGACTCTCCTTATTATTTATTATTATTTTATTGTGACTCAATACAAATAATCCGTCAAGGTTTCGTTCCGCATTACGCTATGTCAGCGCGTCAAAACCCTGCCTGAGGTCGTCGAGTATGTCGTCGATATGTTCTATTCCGACGGAAAGCCGGATGGTGTTGGGCTTGATTCCCGCTTCAAGGAGCTCCGCTTCGCTCATTTGGGAATGGGTGGTGGAAGCGGGGTGAATCACCAGTGATTTTACGTCGGCGACGTTGGCGAGCAGCGAAAAAAGGCATAGTTTTTCGGAAAATTGCCGGGCCTTTTCCGCCCCGCCCCGTATCTCGAAGGAAAAAATCGATCCCGCACCTCCGGGAAAATACCGTTTGTAAAGACTGTGGTCGCGGTGGCCGGCCAGAGCGGGGTGGTTTACCTTTTCCACCTGGGGATGGGTGGCGAGGAATTCAACGACTTTGAGGGCGTTCGCAACGTGCCGCTCAACACGGAGGGAAAGGGTCTCCAGCCCCTGCAGGAAGAGGAAGGCGTTAAAAGGCGAAAGGGTCGAACCGGTGTCGCGCATCAGCACGGTCCGCGCCTTGACGATGTATGCGAGTTTTCCCGCCAATTCGGCAAATACCACGCCGTGATAGCTGGGATTTGCCTCGCTGAGTGAAGGAAATTTGCCGTTTTGCGCCCAGTCGAATCTGCCGCCGTCGACTATCACGCCGCCGATACTCGTGCCGTGCCCCCCGATGAATTTGGTCGCCGAGTGAATAACGATGTCGGCGCCGTAATCGATTGGGGCCATCAGGCAGGGGGTGGCGAAGGTATTGTCGACGATGAGGGGGATGCCGTGGCGGTGGGCGATGGCGGCGATAGCTTCAATGTCGGCGATGTTGGCGTTGGGGTTGCCCAGGGTTTCGCAGAAAATCGCCTTAGTGTTTGGCCGTATCGCCTTTTCAAAATTCGCGCTGTCGCCCGAGTCGACAAATGTTGTTTCCACGCCGAGGTCTTTGAAGGTGTTGGCGAAGAGGTTGTAAGTGCCGCCGTAGATGTACTTGTCGGAAACGATGTGATCGCCGCACCGGGTGATGTTCTGGATCGCGTAGGTGGTCGCCGCAGCGCCGGAAGACAGCGCCATGGCGGCGGCCCCTTTTTCAAGGGCGGCGATGCGCTTTTCAAAGACATCGGTGGTGGGGTTCATCATCCTTGTGTAGATGTTTCCCGGCTCGGCCAGGGAAAAGCGGTTTGCCGCAGTTTCCGAATCGGGGAACACATACGAGGTAGTCTGATAGATGGGAACCGCCCGCGCGCCCGTGGCGGGATCCGGCTCTTCCTGTCCGGCATGAACCTGCAATGTTTCAAACCGGTAATTTTTGTTAATCATATTAAACCTTGAGTATTTTGCTTCCCCGTTCCAGGGCTACCATGCCGGTGCGCGCCATTTCGAGGATGCCGTAGGGCCGCAGTAGCAGCAAGAGGCCGTTGAGTTTTTCCGTGCTGCCGGTAGCCTCCACGGTGATTGTTTCGGGGGAAACGTCGACAACGCGGCCCCTGAATATGCCGGTGATCTCCATAACGGCGGGGCGGGTTTTTTCGTCCGCGCCTATTTTCACCAGCATTATCTCCCGGCGCAGGCAGGATTCGCCTTCCAGTTCCCGCACCGCGATCACGTCGACAAGCTTACCCAGTTGTTTGACTATCTGTTCAAGAATCCGCTTGTCGCTCTTTTGCCCGGTTCCGTTGATCGCGATGGTCATCCGAGAGACAGTGGGATCGTCGGTTTCACCCACCGTCAGGCTGTCGATGTTAAAACCCCGGCGGCTGAAAAGCCCGGACACCCTGCTTAATGTTCCGGCCCGGTTTTCCACCAGCGCCGATACGACATGCTGACTCAAAACAATCTCCGTGTATTACTGTTCAAGTTCTTTGATGTAGGGCATATATTTTTTGTCGGATTCGGCAATGTGCTGCAGCACCCAGTCCATCAGGTATTTGACAAAACCCGCCGGATCGGGATTGTCCTCCTGTTCGAAGGTCGATACCTGCTGGGCTACCTTGGCGACAAAATCCTCATGCTGTTTCTTATGTTCCTCGTAGAGAGGATAATTAACTTTCAGCATGATCTCTTCTTCTGTGGCGAAGTGGGTTTTTACGTACTGCACCGCGCCCTGAATCGTCTTCATGAAAAACACTTTCGCAATTACCCCGCCCATCTGGACGCCGGCATAAAATTCATTGGTCATCTTGACCAGCCCCATGTGCTGCCCGTCAATTTTTTCGTTTCCGACAAGAAAATCATCGCTCCACGCTACCAGTTCATCAGCCATTTCCCGCTCCTTATCATTTTGTACCAGTATACCCCAAATTGGCAGAGAGGACAATCCCGTAAATCCTCACGCAAAGGCGCGGGGGATAATTCCGTAATTCCTCACGCAGAGGCGCAGAGGCGCAGAGGACGCGGAGAGCGCTTTGTTGTTCGCGGGCTACTCGCAATCTTCAAGCCATGCGAGGAGAAAGGAAAAGGGGGGAGTAGGGAGTAGGGAGTAGGGAGTAGGGATCAGGGATTGGGGACTGGGGATTGGGGTCGTCATCGAACTATCGGGGTATGCTTCGGGAGCACGATCATTGTCCGAATTACGAACCTTGCCTTCTTCTTAACTCTGCGTGCTCTGCGCCTCTGCGCCTCTGCGTGAAATTTTCGAGAAAACGCCTCTGCGCCTCTGCGTGAAATTTTCGAGAAAACGCCTCTGCGCCTCTGCGTGAAAATTTCGAAAAAACGCCTCTGCGCCTTGGCGTGAAAATTTTCGAGAAAACGCCTCTGCGCCTCTGCGTGAGATTTTCGAGAAAACGCCTCTGCGCCTTGGCGTGAGATTATTGGGGATATACGGCAGCGCGTTTTAGGCGGTCGTTTATTGCCGCGCCGAGGCCTTTGTCTCCGGCAAGCTGGGTGTGTATCCGCTCAACGCCGGAACTGTCCAGCCGATGCAGCGTTTCGAAAAGCCGCGCCGCCGCCTCAATCGCGTCCCCCGTTTCGGAAAGTACCTCTATCGCGGCGGCGTTTACCGGCGGCCGTTGTCCGGCGAGCCATGCGTCGCGGGAAGCGCCGTCAAAAAAAAGCAGAGCCGCGCCGGGCTGGTTGGGCATAGCGCCGGGGCTGTCGTTGCCGTACACCGACAGTGGAACGCGGGGGGCGTAGTGGCTTTTTAACATTCCGGGGGAAGCCATGCCGTTTTCGCTTGCGGGTACGCTCTCGGCAGATTCCCCCGCGACAAGACCCACGGCAACCGGGCCGATAACCGCTTCAATCGCCTCTTTTGGCGTGCCGCCGGGGCGAAGAATGCGGCTCTGCCCCCCGCTGATGTCAAGCACGGTGGACTCAAGCCCCACCGTCGTCGGGCCGCCGTCGAGGATCAGGCCGGCCTTGTCGCCGAGCATTTCCAGGACATGTTCGGCGCGGGTGGGGCTTAAATAGCCGAAGGGGTTCGCGCTGGGGGCCGCCACCGCCCCGGTGGAAAGCATGATTAGCCGCCGCGCCGCGTCGTGGGCGGGAATGCGGACCGCGACGGTGGGCAGGCCGCTGGTTGCAAGGCCAGGCACGGCGTCCCGTTTGGGCAGAACCAGGGTAAGGGGCCCCGGCCAAAAACGTCCGGCAAGCGCGGCAAGGTTTTTGCGGGCCGCCCCGTCCAAAAGGCCGGTGTCGGCGACACATTCCAGCGCTTCCACTGCGGCGATGTGGACGATCAGCGGGTCAAAGCGGGGCCGGCCTTTGGCCTCAAAAATTTTCGCAAGGGCGGCGGGGTTGTATGCGTCGCCGCCCAGCCCGTAGACGGTTTCGGTGGGAAATGCGGCAAGGCCGCCGCCGGAAATAATTTCCGCCACCCGCCGGATCGATTCTTCGCTTATTTTTACAAGGGGCATGGCTGGTCCTGCCGCTTGCGGGCGCAGAGCATGAACATCTCGTCGTCGTCGATGACGATCTCTTCCCGCAGCCCGTTCCGGTTGAGGAGGGGAACGTACTCGACGGCGGGCAAAAGGTAGTCTGAGTTGATCCCATGCGAGCGGATGTGGGTATGCGTCCCGTTGATCCGTTCCCTTGATGTTGAATGTAGCACGCTCAGCATACCGCCATGCTTGAGCGCCGCCGAAAATTGTTCTATCGCGGCGCGTTTGTCCTGAAAATGGGGAAACACCGAATAGCAGACAATGTGGTCAAAGGCGCACCCGGCGAAAGGATATGTCAGCGCGTCGGCGGCGATGAAACAGACCCGCGCCGCGCCCGGTTTGCCTTTTGCCTTCGCGATCATTTTTTCGGCGGCGTCGATGGCGGTGATGTTTTCCGCGGCGGTGCGTTTTATCAAAAGCGGAAGCAGGACGCCGGTTCCCGTGCCCACATCCAGCACCGCTTCTCCTTCCGCAATACCGAGCATATCCAGCATCTTTTCAATTTTTTCCAGCGGATAATGATTCGTCTCGTCCCATGTATCCGCCTGATCGTTAAAAAAATCCCCAGTTCCCAATGCCGCAATTCCCTGCCACAATAATACCAGTTAAAAGTTAATATTGAATAGTGATTAGCGGCTGGTACTCACTGACCGCTTCTTCGTGCTATGATGCTTTGTGCTCAAGTACATTCTCTTTGATTTGGACAACACCCTTTATTCAAGCCGCTACGGGCTGGAAGATAAAGTCTCGCAGCGCATTTGGGAATTTACCGCCGCCTTTTTGGGTGTTTCGGTGGAGGAGGCGCGGCGGCAGCGCATGGCGCTGGTAGACAAGTACGGCACCTGCCTGGAATGGCTCATGATGGACAAGGGCTTTACCGACTGCGAAGCTTACCTTGCCGCAGTCCATCCCCCCGGCGAGGCGGACGACCTTCCCCCCGATGCAGAACTGCGCGCCTTCCTCTCCGGCCTTCCCCTTCCCATGGCGATTCTCACCAACGCCCCCCGGGAACACGCCGACCTGATCCTCGGCAAACTGGGTGTCGCCGATCTTTTTACCCAAATTTTTGACATACGCTTATGCAGCTATCGGGGTAAACCCCGTCCCGACGTTTATGCCAATGCCCTTGACACTCTGGGCGTTGCGGTTAATGAAGTTTTGTTCATCGACGACAACCCGCACTATGTCGCTGGCTTTATCGTCCTGGGCGGCAAGGCCCTGCTGTTCGATGAAAACGACGATTATCCGGACTCCGCCCTGCCAAGGATACGGGCGCTTGGGGAATTGGTGAAATTTCTTTAGGATCAACGAATTACGCGAATGTACACGAATTGGGGGATGAAAGAATAGGATGTTTCCCCAAATTTCCTCACGCCAAGACGCAGAGAGAAAGCTATAACGCAGCGGCGATTTCTTTTTGTACCATTTCGCCGATAATATCTGCCGGTGTCTTGTGAGCGGTTATCGCTTTGTAAAATAAATAATCCGCAGTAAATGAATCAACTGTTATTGAACGGGCAGATTGGGCAGCTAGAGCAGCTTTTCTTTGGGCGAAAAAACCTGTTCCGTTAGGACCGGGTTTTGGCGGATTTTTTGTCCATTTTTCGTCAAGAGCGGCATATTCTTCTTCGGTTAAATCAGGCATAATTTCTCCTATTCATTATCAAGCAAAAAATTGTGAATATTCCGGTATTCCATCGCATGAAATACCCGAACCGTATCTTGATCAAGGATATTATAGTATATTTCAATTGGGTTGCCCTTTCGGTCAAAGCCGACGAGCAGTCGTTTGTTTTCTGTGTCTTCATCTCCTTCAAGATAACCATCATAAATGGCATTATCAATAGCCAATCGTATGTCTGCCTCAGTTATGCCATGCGAAAAAGCTGATAGGCAAAACTTGATATCTACGTCCATCATCACATAATAGCCAATTTTTTTATCATTGTACAGCATGAATAGTAACGCCGTTGCACGGTCGTACAACGGCGCAGGATATTTTCTGTTTTTACAAATTCAGTGCCTGTTACATGGTGTTTACAATCGAAATAATTACTTTTACAGCCTCTCAGAAGCTGTTCCAACTACTTGACCAGATGATGTGTCCAATGCTCTTAAACGCAAACGACGAAGATTTCCTTCTCCGTCCACTCTGCCAGTTATTACAATACTTGCTCCGGCTATATTACCAATTCTTGCGGCTGTTGAGTCATCAACTTCACCACTTGTACCAAATCGTTGTTCAGCCCGTACTCTATCCAATTCTGATCTATCAATAATGACAAAACCTTTCCTTCGTAAAATATGTTCGAGTTCTCCAGTAATAAAATCTGTGGTACTTTTATCTTGTGCAGTTATATAAACGATAGCAAGTCTTGATCGTGCTGTAAAATTTTCTGATACTTCATCTGCTGCTCGTTCTAATGCACCTTCAATTCCAGTAGTAACTCTTCCCGATGAATTTATTTCTGGAAGTAATACCACATCACCAGTAGTGGTAATCTTTTGTGTATTGCCTGCAACGAAGCTCACACCCATAACCAATAATCCAGGTACTAAGGCATCAGAGTTTACTGCAATTGCTATTCCACTCATAGTTGGTCCTGCAATATTTACCAGCAAATTAAGTAAATTCCATGCTGACCAATTTCCAGTGATAACAATATTCCTAATTTCAATATTGCCTTCATATTGTTTTTTGGCAGCTCTTAATAATTCAGTATGTGCTTTTTGCCTGATGTTTTTTTTATTTATAATATGAAGCCATTGGAGTGAATTAAATTCTACCTCAACCTGCCCCAATACTTGTGTCTGCACTCGTTCATTTGCACTAATTTCCCTATCTTGTATGGAAACACAAGAAGAAAGTATTACAATAATTCCTAATACAAAAAAATAAAAGTTTTTCATAAAAGTCTCCTTCATAGAGTTTCGCCATAAGTCATAGTTGGCGAAGACAGCAATAACTAAAAAATCATTTTTGCACCAACGGTGTCATCATTAATTCTTAAAAATTAATAATTAATAAAATAAAGCCCCATGCAAAGGATGGCATGGAGAGAAGAAAAAAGGCGGGCAAAATAATTTTATTCCGCGAATTTTCTCATTCGATTTTCGGTAACCTGTGTGTGTCATTTAACTCCCTGTAACATAAAAAAATTTCGTTCTACATATAAAAAGTAGAAAGCCAGTCCAACCTTACTCATGGAATAACCGCCGTTAAGATGGGAATGAACAGTTCCGCCTGACCATTGGTGTCCTTGTAGCGAAGGCAAAAGTAAATCGTGTTCACGCTCTAGCCGTCGTAGGCGTTGATCACCTACATCCAGTTTTAGATTATTATTGTCTGTTTTTATACCAGAAAGAATCCCTTCCAGTGCGAATGTATTTCTCAAAATGGTAAAAAAGCGATAAAAAATGGAAAATCTGGAGAAAATTACAAATAATTTAAAAATAATTGATGAATTTTGGGTTAAATCACCGAACTTGGCACGGTTCTTGCTGG
>WRJO01000015.1 GCA_009778545.1 Treponema sp.
TAGTTAATAGGAATATTTAGTTTCATTTTCTTATTTTATACTATAATTCCTCTTGTGTCAATACATGTAAGGAACCGGTATTGCACGGCCTAAAGACCGGGCGGTTTCTATCCATTCGCTGATAATCACTTCTGCATTGCTTAGAGATTCTGCGTAGGTTTTCCCGTCAGCCATACAACCAGCAAGTTCGGGAACTTATGCAATACAGGCATTATCTATTTCACTCCAATAAATGATTATTTCGTATTTACTCATTATTTACCTGCAATCGGTAATTTTTATAAACTTCCTATTTTGATCTTTGATATATTCCATTTTCTTGCAGATTTCCAGATAATCATCAACGGCTTCTTCAAAAGCGGTATACAGTGATTCAACACTTTCGCCGTGAAAGCCAATAATATCGCGTATCCCGGCGATATGGCCGACAAAGCATTTGTCCTCGTCACTGTATTCGATACGAGCCGTATAACCTTTATACTGCATAGTTTTCATGGTTTCTATTTTATTTGATAGCATATGATGCAACAAGGAGTCAAACGGAACCTTGCTTAAAATTGCATACCCCCATGCTGATTTTGTCACAGAAAACGTTTTCAGTAGTTTTTTTTTGGGGGGGAGGCTGTAACTATGCACTGTAAAATGGATTTTTCAATGTCATATTTATCTTCTCCCGCATAATTTTTTAAATTCCATACGAACATCCTCAAAAGCAATTCCACCAATTTCTTTTATTTTTGTGTAACTATCAATACCATTATCGGAAGCCATCGCATTCCAGAAAAATTCTTCTACTTTTTCTGGTGTTTCTATATTATTCAAACGCATGCGTGTGGTTCGCGCTTTCCGTTTTATTGTTTCAGTAGCATGTGGATGATTCTCCGCAGGAGAAAGAACATTATCATCCAGGAAAGCAATTAATTCTTCTTTTTTAGCTTGCATATATATTTCTCTCCTTCATCAGCATATTTCTATCATCGTCTTCTTCGATCTTGTGCTTGTTTAGCAATTTCAATATATTTCCTTGCATAAGGATCATTTGGGTCTTTCCGCAATACTATTTCCCATTCCTCTATTGCTAATCCATAATCGCCATTCTTGTAATATGAAAGGCCAAGACACCAGTGCATATATGCACGAGCCCCAGTGAGGTGGAAAGACCAAACCCAACGGAAATCCTCAATCGCTCGAGCCCAGTCGCCCTTTTGAAAATATGAAAATGCCCTGCCTGAGGAAGCATGTTCACTACTTTTATATGGACCAAGTGCCTGTGTGAAATTAGCTATTGCCTGGTCATAGTCACCTTCGGAATAATACATATTGCCTCTTTGGAAATACTCGTTGACAGAATTTGATCTGGACTCAGGATAAAGTCCCTCTTTCCTTTTCAAATCTTCATCAGCATGTTTCTTAAGTACCGCTATAATGTGGCGCTCCCTAGCAAATTCAATGTTTCGCCTTGTTGTTGGGTTCATCCGGAACATCACTTCCCACTCTGCCTGGGGCATGATACTAATTTTTTTCTGTTGAGAAGCGTATTCCGCAGCAATTCCGTCTATGGAAGATATTCGGATGTTGATCTTGTCAGTGATTGTATTTGCATCTATTGCTGTGAAAACTATGTCTCCTTCATATTGCCATAACGGAGTAACTACGCTGCCTTTAATTTCGTAACCGTAAGGTGCCCTAACGGTTTGTCTTCCAATGCTTCTACCTTGGTCATTGATAATTTCAACAACAACAGTGGATGTGGAATTATTTATTCGATTGTTAAACGGTGAAGGTGTGTTTATAGTTCTTGAAGGCCAATCAAGCTCCCAGTATTGTGCTCTTCCAGTTGCTCGCAGGCCATCTTTTACCGCACTTATTACTCCATTTATTTGATTGGACCATGCAAAGTCAGGATAAAAACCCATCCAAACACTTAAGTCAATTGTCTCTTTTTGCCAATCTATTGTACCTCGTTGAATGTCTGTAGAATAGACGATATAAAACGGCTGGGGTTCCTTAATTGTATTTACAAAAAATGTCTCGGTTTCTTGTAAACGAGCAACCCATTGTCTGCGCCATGCTATTTCATTTCGGGTGTCTTCACCTATATTTCCGCTTGAGATATTGGCGGTCAGGATATTCATGCGGCTTGCCGCTTCAACAAGACCAGAATCATAGTTACTGGCCTGTATAAAATACGACAGGGCTTCCACAATCGTACCCTGTCTTTGTGCGGTAATGCCTCTTGCAAGCGCCGTTTCAGCTTGTACATGGGCGGTATTCGATGCAATGCTCAGTTCCAGCCGTCCCTGTTCAGTCAGGATCACCCCCAACTGATTTAACAGTTCAACTGTAGCTTCCCTTATTGCCGAAAGATTCTCTAAAGAGAAAAGAGACACAGCTTTTGGAGGATATGAAGCTTTGCGTTCACCGGATTCTGCATCAGTAATTGCCAGTTCAAGCATATAAGCGTCAGCGGTTTTGGTAATGGAACCGGCAAGAATATAGCGGGCATTGGTTAGCTTGCCTATGCTGATATAATCATCATCAGAGTAATTTTCTGATAGAGACTGTTTCTGTTCGCCAAGGATTTTCTCAAGATTTTGACGGTCGATTATGGTCATTGCGGAATACTTTTGAAAATCTCCGGTAATAGAACTTTGAATCATGGAGAGCATCCATTTCTCCGTATCGAAAAGCCCCTTCCCTGAAGGTTCAAGTACCGCAAGCCGTATGCCTTTTCCTCCGTCTCCAGTCCACAGGGGAACGGACGGAGAGACGTTTGAAACCACAGTACGGCCTGTTGTTGTACCTGGAGGTTGAGTACTTTTATTCTTGCTTCCTCCCGCCCAACATAAAGTAGACACAAATAAAAAGAATATTATGATACTAAAATGCCTATTCATATGCTGACCTCATTTCTTTATGTGAATGTAAAAATTCCCTTCCTTATTTCAAAAAAACACAAAGGACATAATACCGCCCATTTGTCATTATATACCATTATTAGGTATTTTCAAGCCTAAGGCGACATAATTATGCTATTTCACCATTGTATGTCCGATTTTTCGAAGCGATTACGCTCAGAAATTGAATATATTGGCCTCAATCAGAAGGAATTTGCCGCAAAAGCGGGCATAAAAAAGCGGGCTTTAGACGGTTATCTTAGGGCGCAGCAATCCATGCCGCCCGCCGATACAGCAGTAAAAATCGCCGCCGCTCTCGGCCTTTCGGTAGAATATCTGGTTACCGGCAAGGAACACCGGCGTACAGTGGATATTTCCGGCTATCTGCAATTCAGGGACATACTCGACGATCTGGCGGTTCTGCCCGATGAAATTCTGGCCCCCGTAAAAACAATGATAAAAGCCGCCGCCGACAGCGAACGCCGAAAAAAACGCTAACCGATAATTCCAATAATACCTCTCACAGAGGCACGGAGGCACAAATTTATGGTCGTATTTCGCAAACTCCGAGCATTTCTCTGTGCCTTGGTGCCTTTGTGTGAATAAATAGGGAAAGAATGTTGTAATAATTTGATGTTCCATTCCCTACTCCCCATCCCCCAGTCCCTAGTCCCCATCCCCCATTTCCGCTATACTAAACTGCCAATGAAAGTGAGCATTATTATCCCTGCCCTTAACGAAGAAAAAATGCTGCCGAATCTTCTGGACAGCATCAAGCAGCAGGATTTTGCCGAGTATGAGGTAATCGTCGCGGATGCAGGGTCAAAGGACAGGACGCGGGAAATTGCCGCCCAATACGGCTGCCGCGTGGTGGACGGCGGTTTGCCGGCGGTTGGGAGGAATGCCGGGGCTGCTGTGGCAGAGGGCGATTTTCTGTTTTTTCTTGACGCGGACGTTGTGATTCCCCACGGCTTTATCCGCAATGTGCACGACGAAATGCAGGATCGCTACTTTGACCTGGCTACCTGCGAGATTCGTCCGCTTTCCGAATACCGCCTGGATCGGGTGCTGCACCGGATGATTAACCTGGCGGTGGTGCTGAATCTGCGGATAGATCCCAAGGCATTCGGCTTCTGCATCTTTGTCACCAAACGGCTGTTCAGGCGGGTAGGGGGCTTCGACGAAACGATCTATGTCGCCGAGGACAATGATTTTGTCAAACGGGCTTCGGCGTTCAGGCTGCTCAACTACCTAAGCTCGGCGTACATCATGGTGAGCATCCGGCGCTTCGAAAAAGAAGGCCGCTTCGCCTATATGAACAAGGGCATAAAGCTGAATCTGTACCGAACTTTCAGAGGGGAGATTCGCAGCGAAGAGGTGGTCAAATACGAATTTGACAAATTTGACAAGCCGGATGACGAAGAGGATACCGACTTTCTGGACTGGATTGAGGAACGGATGCTGCGGATCGAAAAACGGTCGCGGCATTTCAACAAAAATATTTCGCAGCAGGCCGATACCGACGTAAAACAGACGCAGCACAAGCTGGAAGATTTTTCCCACCTGATGGAGGATCTGGATATTTACCTGGACAGGGAGGAACGGCACATCCGGCGGCGGCTGAAATGGAAGAATTTTTTCAAGCCGCGCAGAAGGCAGCCGTGAGGTTCCCATGATAGATTTTTCCGCCCTTGGGGTGCTGCCCGCATTTACCGAAAAACTTGCCGAACGGCGCGTTACCCGGCCGACAGAGATTCAGCGCATGGTGGTGCCGCCGCTGCTGGAAGAAAAAAGCGTGATCTTCCGATCCGCCACCGGCACCGGCAAAACGTTCGCCTACCTTGTTCCGGCGCTGCAGCGGATTCTTGCCGAGCCGCGCGCCTCGCCGTCCGCCGGTCCTTTGCTGCTGGTCTGCGCCCCCACCTTTGAACTTTGCTCGCAGATAAAAGCCGAAGCGGATTTCTTGCTGGATGGCAAACACGGCGTCGCCCTGCTTATCGGCGCTGCGGACATTGGCCGCCAGGCAGACGCGTTGAAAAAAAACAAGCCGCTGGCGGTGGTCGGCAATCCCGGTCGGCTGTTGCTGCTGGCGAAAATGGGCAAGCTTAAACTTCAGGCGCTGCGCTTTGTGGTTCTGGACGAGGCCGACCGCCTTACCGCGAAGGAGTGCGTGGGGGAAATGCAGGAACTGGCGCGGCTCATTACCGGCAGGCCCGCCGTCGCCGCCTGTTCAGCAACGGTATCCGGAAAAACAGCCGCTTTGCTCAGCCCGCTTTTGGACGATGCGATAAACCTGGAAACGGACGAGCAGGAAATATTGCGCGAGCGGATCGAGCATTGGGCGATTTTCAGCGAAGGCCGCCGCAAGAACCAGACGCTGATTTCTTTTCTCGCGGCGGGAAAGCCAAAGAAGGCGCTGGTTTTTACCGGCCGCTCCTGGGACGCGGGAAAGCTTGCCGCGGCGATGCAGAAGCGGCGCATAGCCGTTGCCGCTCTGTATAGCGGCATGGGCAGGCAGGAGCGGAAAGACGCGATTGACCGCTTCCGTTCGGGAAAAGCCGCCGTGCTGGTTTCTTCCGACCTTGCCGCCCGCGGCCTGGACATTCCCGGCATCAGCCACGTTATCGCGCTTGACGTTAGCGAGAGCCGCGACGCCTACATCCACCGCGCGGGCCGCACCGGGCGTGCGGGAAAACGCGGAATCATGGTGAGCATCGGCGACGAAGTCGAAATGCGCCGCCTTGCCGCCCTGGAAAAAAAGCTCGGAATCGTAGTCCATCCAAAAGAGCTATACGAGGGAAAAATCTGCAAACCGGAAATTAGTGACGAATAACTCTCACAGAGGCACAGAAGCACAGAGGACGATTCGTTGTTCGCAGTGGTTCGGATTAAAAGAGTACTTACGAAAAACACCTTGAGAGTTCGAACAACTAACCCTTCTTCCTCCTCTGTGTCCTCTGCGCCTCTGCGCCTCTGTGTGAGAATAGCGAGAATGAGCCTCTGCGTGAAATATTGTTAAACAATTTTTCTGATTTCGATTCTGTCTATCCGGTTGCCGTCCATGTCGAGGATGTGGAAGCGGTAGCCCTGGTATTCAAAACTGTCTCCGGGGGCGGGAAGCTCGCCGGCGAGGGATAGCACAAAGCCGGCAAGGGTGTGGTAGTCGCCGCAGGCGGCAAGGTCGGGCATGGACAAAAGTTCCGCCGCGTCGTCAATGTGGAGGGCGCCGCTGGCGATCCAGGAGCCGTCGGCTTTTTTCACCGCCTGTTCCTCCTGGCGGGCAGGGGCGGCAAGCTCGCCGACGATTTCTTCCATCAGCGCCCGCAGCGAAACCATACCGGCAAAGCCGCCATACTCGTCCATGACGAAGAGAAAGTTCGCCTGTCCCTGCCTGAACGATTCAAAGGCTTTGAGCGCGGGCATCGTTTCCGGTGCGAACTGGGCCTTTCTCATAATCGCCCGCAGCCCCGCAGGCGCTTCGGACGCGCAGTCAAGGATCACGTCTTCGGTAAAAATCATGCCGATTATTTCATCCAGGGTGCCGTCGGCAACGGGAAAACAGCGCTGGTCCCGGTTCTCCAGCACCTTCGCGCGAATCTCTTCGGCGAGGGCGTTTATGTCGAGCCACTGAACCTCGGAGCGGTGCTTCATAAACGCGCCCAGGGGCCGGTCGCCCAGATAAAAAACATTTTCTACGATTGTCCGCTCTTTACTTTCTACGATGCCCGATTTTTCTCCTTCAATAAGGGCATGGCGCAGCTCTACCTCGGTCATGCCGGAGTCCCCGGTCGTAGTAAGAAAGCCCAGGCGCAGCTTTTCTGCGGCGGTTTCGGCAAGGAGGAAAATCGGCTTCAGCGGAAGGGCGAGCAGGCGGAACAGGGGAAAAATCCCCGCTGCGATACTCTCCGGCGCGATGCGGGCGATGATACGGGGGATAAGGTCGCCGATGATTAAAAACGCGAGGATAAGCGCGGCTGTGCCGATGGCGAGGGGCACAGGGGTTTTTATGACGAGGACAACGGCAACGGTCCTTAGGATGCAGACCCAAACGCGGGCTGCAGCGTAATACTGCCCGGGATTCTCTGCCGCCTTCTGCACGCGGCGGTACCGTTCCGCCCTGCCCCGGCGGGCGCTGTCGTCGGCTTCCTTTTTAAGCCGGGGCATCCGCGCCGACCTGAGCGATCCTTCAAAGAGGGAAAAAAAGCCGCTTGCAGCAATCAGGGCAAGGGCTATCAGGTAGCTGCTTTCCATCGTCAGTCTTCAATCTCCTCGCGGTTCAGGGGGCGGACTATGGACAGGCCGTCCGGAGCGGTCTGCATGATCCGGTTTTTGCCGTCCGGCATCAGTTCCCCGAATACCTGCACGATGGGAAAACGGGGGTTTTCCGGGTTAACATCCACAACCTGCCCCTTTCTCCCGCTGGACAGCATTACATACAGTCCGATGGGGTATATCGACAAAGAATACACCAAAGCCCGGACGATTGTGTCATCATACTTCTTTCCCTCGTTTTTTAATAGCTCAAGCATTCCCGAATGGCCGCTCCTCGCTTCCCTGTGCAGCCGCTTGGCGGATATTGCCTCGTAGGAGCAGGCCACGCCGATTATTTTCGCGTACAGGGAGATTTTTTCGCCGCGAAGCTGCTGCGGGTAGCCCGTTCCGTTTTCCCGCTCGTGGTGCTCCAGCACCGCCACGCTGACCGTGAGCGGAAAATCGTGGGCTTTAAGGATGTTGTACGCCAGCACCGGATGGGCATATATCTGCTTTTTTTCGTGTTCGCTCAGAGACTTGGAATTCAGATAGCTCTCCTCGGGCAGCTTGATCATTCCGATGTCGTGCAGCAGCGCGGCGGTTCCCAGTTCGATAAGCCGGTGAGTCGGCAGTTTCAGATAAATGCCGATGATGATGGTGATGATGGTGGAACGCACCGTGTGGGAGACCAGGTAATCTTCGTCGCGCACCGGTTCGATGTGCCGCTGGGCGCGCATGAGATAGCGGTGATATTCACGCACAAAGTCGCAGGCGTTTTTGATATTCTCCGCTATCGAATTCAGGCTCAGCCCCTCGTCCCGTTCCGCCTTGTCAAAAAGCGATTCGGTGTACCGCTGAAACCGCGCGTAGAAACGTTCCGCCTGCTGGAGTTTGTCCAGATCGCCGATGGTGGAACGGTCGCCGATGGAGCTTCCCTGGCTGATGTACACGTCATTGGGAACGTAATTGTCCCTCGGCTCGCCGTCGCTGAACACTTCGTTAAAGTCCCATTCGCACAGGATTTTTGCCAGAGAAGCGGTAAACGGCATCTCCGGCGCGGCGATGACGAAATGCGGATCAAGGTACACTGCCCTTGAAAAATAACTGGACGGTGGAATGCCTTCTACCGGATAACTATTCATTGTTGACTTGCCTCTTCTTTTTCTCTATCATTGTAAAACTTATGAAGAACATTGACAAGTCATCGAAACTCGATAATGTCTGCTACGACATCAGGGGGACGGTGCTCAAGGAAGCCCGCCGGCTTGAGGATGAGGGCTTCAGGATAACCAAGCTCAACATCGGCAACCCGGCGGCTTTCGGTTTTAACGCGCCGGACGAGATAATCCACGACATGATCGTCAACCTGCAGGATGCCCAGGCCTACGGCGATTCCAAAGGGCTTTTTGCCGCGCGCAAGGCGGTGATGCACGATTTTCAGACCAAGGGCGTGATGGACGTCGGGGTGGACGACATTTACATCGGCAACGGGGTCAGCGAGCTTATCATGATCTCGATGCAGGGACTGTTAAATTCCGGCGACGAAGTGCTGATCCCCATGCCGGACTATCCCCTGTGGACCGCGGCGGCAACGCTTTCCGGCGGCAGGGCGGTACATTACCTATGCGACGAGTCCGCCGGCTGGAACCCCGACCTTGACGACATTCGCTCCAAAATCAGCCCCAAAACCAAGGCAATCGTGGTGATAAACCCCAACAACCCCACCGGCGCGGTGTACGAACGTTCCGTCCTGGAGGGAATCGCCGACATTGCCCGCGAAAACGACCTGATCGTATACGCCGACGAAATCTACAGCCGGATCACTTATGACGGCGCGGTACACATACCCATGTCCACGATTGCGCCGGACATCCTTACCGTCAGTTTCGACGGCCTTTCAAAATCGTGGCGCGCGGCGGGTTTTCGCGCCGGCTGGATGGTGCTTTCGGGAAACAAAAAAAGCGCCGAGGGCTATGTGGAGGGCCTTGAGATGCTTTCCAACATGCGGCTCTGCGCCAACATGCCCTCCCAGTTCGGCATACAGACCGCCCTTGGCGGCTATCAAAGCGTTAAGGAACTGCTCCTTCCCGGCGGCCGTCTGCGCGAGCAGCGCGACGTAGCGGCGGGCATGGTCAACGCTATTCCCGGCCTGTCCGTAGTCGTCCCCCAAGGCGCGATGTACTGCTTCCCCAAAATCGACACACAGCGTTTCGGCATCGCCGACGACGAACAATTTATCCTCGACCTTCTGCGCGACCAGCACCTGCTTTTGGTACACGGCACGGGCTTTAACTGGAAGCAGCCGGATCATTTCCGCATCGTGTTCCTTCCCGACAAGGCCACCCTCACCGATGCCATGCACCGCCTCGCCGCGTTCCTTGACGGGTATAAACAGGGTTCGTAATTATTTGATAATAATTTCACGCAGAGGCGCGGAGGCGTTTTCTCGAAAAATTTCACGCAAAGGCGCAAAGCTCGCAGAGAAAGAAAAAAGAAAAGAGGAAAATTTTAGGTTGACAGGTCATACCAACAGCGGTATAGTGTCTTCTATGAGGGAAAAAGCCTCCGCCATTCCTCAAACACCAACACAAAAAATGCCTTTGGCATTTTTTGTGCCGAATCGGCAATCGGCAATCGGCAATCGGCAATCGGCAATCGGCAATCGGCAATCGGCAATCGGCAATCGGCAATCGGCAATCGGCAATCGGCAATAATATCATCAAAAAATAAAACACCGTGTCAACTAACTAATAGTATATATTTTCCCGCCTCTGGTTTAAGCCAGATTTCCCATCTTCGCACGTAAAAGGAGTGTCCCCATGAAAAAGTCAGATGTTTTCAGGATCAAGAGTGTCAGGGCGCTGGTTTTCATCCCCGTCCTGCTTATCGGACTGGCGTTTGCCGGGTGTCCAACTTCGACTGATTCAAAACCAAAAGTTCCTGCGGCGCCAAAAGACCTGACTTTTGTAACCAAAACGGACAGGTCAATATCCGTTATGTGGAATACAGTAGATGGAGCCGTAAATTATCATGTGTATGCAGGCACAACAGCGGGAAATTTATCTCTTCGGGGCAGCCCGCAGACGGCATTTTATCAGATTGAAGGATTATCGCCCAACACCGAGTATTACATTGCAGTATCGGCGGAAAACGAAGTAGGAGAAGGTGATAAATCCGCCGCGATTACCGCTGTTACCGACGAGATCAAATTACCGTCAGCGCCGACAGGACTCGCTTCGGTGTCCAATACCGAAACTTCCATATCCGTTACGTGGAACGCGGTCAGCGGCGCGGAAACATATCATGTGTATGCGGGAACTACAGAGGATGATTTAGCATTACAGGGCAGTTCCCAGGCAGCATTTTATCAGATCGAAGATTTACTGCCAAATACCACATATTACATTGCAGTATCGGCGGAAAACGAGGCTGGCGAGGGGGATAAATCCACCGCTATTGACGTTACTACCGGACAAATAGAACTGCCGGCAGCGCCAACTGGCCTTGCTCCGGTGGCCAATACCGAAATTTCCATAGCCGTTACATGGAATGCGGTAAGCGGGGCTGATTTATATCATGTGTATGCGGGCACGGTTGCCGGATACCTCACGCTGCGGGGAAATCCAACAACAACTTCGTATTTGATTGAAGAGCTGGAACCTGACACCGTATATTACATTGAGGTATCGGCGGAAAACGAAGCGGGGGAGGGCGAAAAATCCGCCGCGATTACCGTTACCACAAACCTGAGCGTTAAGCCGGCGTCGCCTACGGGCTTAACGGCGGATGAAAAAGGCGAAAATTCCATTGTTGTTTCGTGGAACAGTGTTTCTGGAGCGGCAGGCTATAAAATATTTGTCGGTATCTCGGCGGCGGATATGGCATTGCAGGGTGAAACTGCAGAAAACAATTTTACCATAACAGACATGGGTGCAAATACGACATACTATATCGCCGTTTCTGCGCGGACTATTACCAACGAGAGCGATATGAGCAGCCCGATAACTGCGCTGACAAAACCGGCCGCCCCGGCTGGCCTGATTGTGGGGACGGTGACATCAAATTCCATTGTCGTTACCTGGGCCGGAATTAGCGGCGTTTGGGGATATATCGTTTACGCGGGAACCGAGTCCGATAACCTGACGGTGAGGGGAACCCCCTATTCTGCCTATTATACCATTACCGGACTGGCGTCCAATACCGAATATTACATTGCCGTTTCTGCGGAGAATGCATCTGGAGAAAGCGGACAGACAGATCCCATAACAATATCTACAAAACTTCCCGCACCTACCGGGGTTATCGCGGCGCCTCAGATAGCAAGCAACAGCGTCCAGGTTTCATGGAACGCCGTTTCCGGTGCCGATTCGTATAGAGTCTACCGTTCTTCCAGCGCGGCAGGATTTTATACCAATATAGGATCAACCACCGGAACATCGTACAACGATACCGGACGCCTCGTGTCGACACCGTATTATTATAAAGTAAGCGCCGTTACTACAGGCAATACCGAAGGCGATTTATCGGATTTTGTGTATACGATAATTTCCTCCCAGACAAAGGAAATTACATCGTTCCGTTTTGATGACTTTGGGGTAAGTGCGGTAATAAACGGACCGAATGTCAGTATTACCGTTCCAAATATCGTAAACCTAACGGAACTTGTCCCAACGATAAATCATGATGGGAAGTCGATCAGCCCGGCATCGGGAGTAGCACAGGATTTCAGCAGCCCTAAATTCTATACGGTTACGGCGGAGGACAATACAACTTCAACCTACACCGTGACGGTAACAGTTGCCAACACCGGCCTTGCCGCCGCGTTTAGCTGGATAAACAGCAATTCCCGATCCGGACGAACCTATACGGTTATTGCACAGGCAAGCGAATCCCTTGCTCCGATTACGATTGATCCATGGTATAATGTCAATATAATTCTTAGTGGCGGTACATCGGAAAAAACAATAAGCCTTGACGGTAATGGTTCGCTGTTTACCGTTAGCTATGGAACATTTACCCTTGGCAATAATATCACCCTCCAGGGGCATAGTTCAAATAACGCTTCTTTGGTTAGGCTAAATTATTACAGCTCAAATTTAGTGATGAACGCCGGAGCAGTAATAAGGAACAATACTGTTACGGTTAATTATGAAACAACTAATCGGAATGCTATTGGAGGCGGTGTTAATATTAACGAGGGGACTTTTACCATGAATGGTGGAACAATCAGCGGAAACAGGGTTGTATCAACGACATCATCATCCGGTTATACCTCCTCAGTTCGGGCAATGGGCGGCGGTGTTTATATTGAATATGGTTCTTTTATTATGAATAATGGAACAATCACCGATAATACTGTTTATTCTGATAAATTTGCCGCTGCCGGCGGGGGGGTATTTGTTAGCAGAGGTAGTTTTACCATGGTAGATGGTACTATCAGCGATAATACAGTAGATACAAGGGCCGAAGGGAGCAACCCCTATGCCTATGGCGGGGGAGTAGCAGTCTGGAATACAAGTTCATTTGAGATGAGAGGGGGGATAATCAGCGGTAATCAGGCTGTTTCTTCTGCCTGGGTTTTAACGTCCACTTATTATTACGGAGGCGGTGTATACGTCCAAAACGACAGGTTCACCAAAACCGGCGGTACAATCTATGGTTCTAATGCGTCAACTTTACTGCAAAATGTCGCAAAGGATCGTAACAGCAGCACTCTTGGCACTACCAGCGGTCATGCCGCATACGCTTCGGTGAATTCCACTGTCTTGCGAAGAAACAATACTGCCGGAACCGGCGTCAATCTGGACAGCAGCAGGACCGGCAGCGCGGGAGGCTGGGAGTAAAAACAAAGCCGCAGGAGATGCGGAGGAGGGATAAGGTAGGGACTGGGGACTGGGGGTTGTTATTCGAACATTCAGGGGCAATTCGGAAGCTCTAGTATCTTCCGAACAACAATCCCTAGTCCCTGATCCCCAGGCCCTAGTCCCTTTCCTTTTACCTCTTCCCTTTGCGCCCTCTGCGCCTCTGCGCCTCTGCGTGATGTATTTGCGAATTACACCACCGCGCCTCTGCGTGATGTATTTGCGAATTACACCACCGCGCCTCTGCGTGAGTAATTTGCAGGAAGAATCCAGATATTTTTTTTTGTAACGCCGCTAAGCCGGTGCTCTAAAATAATTCCGGTACTTTTTCCCGCATAAAACATTTTATATCTTCCGCGAAATGCAAAGCTCTGACCATATCTTCCTCAATTATTTGCATCCCTCCAGGATAACGGGATTGTACCCCATACTCGGTCAGGATAGCGCATTTTTGCTTAATCTGCCCAAAGTCAGGGTTTTCTGCTTCACAAAGGGTTGCTAACCTTGCCAGGTCATGAGTGAATGGCGGTTCTTGACCTCTTGAAACAAGAAAAGCTTTTAAATATTTTTCTATAAATTGCTGGCAATGAAAACATACTATTTCATGCGGTGTAGGCCACATTGTTTTTGCTGTGTGTTCGGCCAGAGCAAGGTCATTGTCAGCCAATTCAATCCACTGTTTTACAGTTTCTTCATGCTCCATAGATAAGGATACCTTCTCTGGCTACTTTTCGCTCAAGTGTGGGGGCGTTCTTTCGTTCCATATACCGGCTTTTTTTTGTGACGAGCAAGTCCAGGGGCATTATCTGATGTTCGTATACCGCAAGCCGTATATTAATTGCGGCTTCTATGTCGCGCAGTTGTACTTCGTCCTTCAACACGACAAATAAATCCAGATCGGAATCTTTATGGGGGTTTCCATAGGCATGGGAACCAAAGAGGTATATTTGCTCAACAGGAACCGTGTTGATGATGAGTTCCTTGAGCTTGTTTAATTCCGCCTGAACTGCCGCATCCATATTGATAGAATACTATCGTTTGGGCGGAAACACAAGATCGGTCAATTCTCCCACAGCCACGTTGAAAGGTAGCGTTCGCCTGAGTCGGGCAGAATTACCACGATGGTCTTGCCGCTGTTTTCCGGACGTTTGGAGATCGCAAGCGCCGCGTCAAGGGCGGCGCCGGAGGAGATGCCGACGAATATGCCTTCTTCCCGTGCAAGCCTGCGGGCGGTGATCCCCGCCTGTTCGTCGCCGGCAAGGAATATTTCGTCTACTACAGACTGATCGTAGATATCCGGTACGAAGCCGGCGCCAATTCCCTGAATCTTGTGCGGGCCCGCCTTGCCGCCGGATAAAACCGCAGAGGCGGCAGGTTCTACGGCGACTACATGTATCGAATGTTTTTTCGACTTGAGGTACCTGCCCGCGCCGGTGATCGTTCCGCCGGTTCCTACGCCGCAGACAAATATGTCTAATTCGCCTTTGGTGTCGTTCCAAATTTCCACCCCGGTCGTTTTTTCATGAATCGCGGGGTTCGCGGGGTTGGTAAATTGCTGGGGGATAAACGCATTGGGCATCCCGGCGGCAAGCTCTTCTGCCCGCTCAATGGCGCCGCTCATGCCCTTTTCGCCGGGGGTCAGCTCCAGGTCCGCCCCCAGCGCCTTCAGCAGCATGCGGCGTTCGGCGCTCATCGTGTCCGGCATGGTGAGGATCAGGCGGTAACCCTTGACCGCCGCCACCCACGCCAAGCCGATGCCCGTATTGCCGCTGGTCGGCTCGATGATCACCATTCCCGGCTTGAGCTTCCCCTTCTTTTCCGCCGCCGCTACCATCGCATGGGCGACGCGGTCCTTGATGCTGTGGTGGGGGTTTAGGCTTTCCAGCTTCGCGTAAATTATCGCGCCGCCTTCATTCATCCTGTTTATTTTAACCAGCGGGGTATTCCCGATTAAGCTTGTAATGTTATCAACTCGTGCCATGAAAGCCTCCAAGTACACTATAGCAGTGGTTAGTGGTTAGTGAGTAGTGGCTAGTTCCCCAAAGGCGTCGCGCAGGAAGCTGTTGAGGAAAAGCAGGCCCTGCTCGCAAGGGGCAAGGCCGTCGGGATTTTTCACGTCGAAAAAACCCCGCCCGCGCCAGCGTTGAATGGTACCGGGGATACAGTCCTCTATGCCGCAGTTGAAACGCCGCCTGAAAAGGTCTGTGTCCGGCCCAGTCCGGCAGCGGAAACCCATGAGCAGGCTTTCGCGGATAAGGTCGGGGCGGGACAGTTCCTCGGTGCGGGCGGACCGGATGCGGGGCCTTGGTGCGGCCAGGTAAGCGCCTGTATCCGCGGCGTAGGTCATCCGTCTGCCGGCGGCGCCGCCGTCCCTGGCCCGCCCGCCGATGAGCGTCCCCGATGCCGCCGGGCCCGCGCCCAGCCAGTTCTCCATTTGCCAATAGCGGATGTTGTGGGCGCAGTACTTTTCCGGCAGGGCAAAATTGGATACCTCGTACTGGGACAGGTCGGCTTTTTTCAGCATATCGCGCCCCGCCAGCCAGAGATTGTCGGCCTCGTCGCCATCAGGCAGGGAAAGGGCGGCTGCGCCCGTCTTTGCCGCCTGTCTGCCGAGGGGCGTTTCCGGCTCAATGGCGAGGCTGTACAGGGAAACATGGGCGGGCTTGTACGACATGAGCGTGTCAATGTCGTTTTCAAGCACCGAGATTGTCTGAAAGGGCAGGCCGGTGATAAGGTCGGCGGATAGCCTGCCGGGAAACAGTTCTGCCGCAAGTGCGAGCCGCTCTTCCAAAAGGTTGCAGCCACCTTTTCGGCGCACCGCCTGGCGCGACGGTTCGTGGAAGGTCTGTACGCCGAGGCTTATCCGGCTAACGCCGCCGTCGCGGCAGGCCCGCAGAAAATCGGCGGCGGCAGATTCGGGGTTCGCCTCCACGGTGAATTCAGCCGGCGGCCATCCTATCGGCACAAGCAGCGCTTGTAATCCGGCGAGCAGGCGTTCCATACGCGAAGCGCCCAGCACGGACGGCGTTCCCCCGCCGATGTAGACCGTGGGGACATGGCCAACGCCAAAAATGGCAAGCTGGTCTTCGACATCGCCTAACACCGCGCCTATGAATGAGTCCATCAGATCGGAATCGTTGACTGCATCAACACTAACGGAAAAAAAATCACAGTAATCGCACAACCCCGCGCAGAAGGGAATGTGAATGTACAGCGACGCCGTCATCGTGCGGCTAGGGGCGGCCCATTCTTGACAGCGGCCAGAAACGGAATACCGGCTTGCCGATTATCTGTTTCGCGCTTACCGGCCCCCATGTCCGGGAATCGCCGGTGTTGCCCCGGTCGTCGGAGATGACAAAGTATTCGCCCGGCCCAAGGGTCCTTCTGTCCATGTTTCCCGAAAACGGAAGCGATTCGTCCCAAAGCGCCGGTACCTGGGGGATATTCGGATAATACGGCCGGTCGGAAAGTTCAAATTCGGTAAGGGTATAGGAACTGCCCCCCGGCCGCACACGCAGGACAAAGCTGCTCATGTACACCTCGTCGCCGGGAATGGCGACAAGGCGCTTGACGTGCAGGTGTTCCTCCGTGTCAAAAATGCCGAGCTGCTGGGCGGTAAAAAAACGCACTGCGCTGTCGGCGGCGATGAGCAGCCAATGGTGTTTTTCGCGGGGCTGCAGATCGACGATGACGATGCTGCCGCGCTTAAAGGGAATGCCGTCGCCGGAATGCCGCAGTTCGGCGAACATTTTGGGGAGCGCCGGAGAAACAACGAGAAACCGGTCTCCTGCTCGCAGTTCGGGCTGCATGGTTTCATTCTGCAGAACCCATACTGAAAATAAATAAGAGCTGATTGCGCTGTACAACAGAAACATCGCCAGCACGACGGCGATAATCTGGAGGAGTTTGTGCCGTTCCCGCTTTTGCGCCATGTATGATAGGGTTTTTCTGTTTTTCTTAAGCATTATCTGATAGGTCCAATTCTTCGCCGGGGCCAGAAAATAATCGCGCCCTTGCCCAGCACCTTTGAAACGCGCACCGGCCCGAAGTAACGGCCGTCTCTTGAATTGTCCCGATTGTCGCCGAGGGGAAAGACCCTACCGTCCGGCACATACCAGCCCAGCGAATGTTTTGCCAGCAGTTCCGAATAGCGGCGGTTATTGGGCGCAGCGCCGCACAGGGTTTCCAGGCGCGCCCTGTCCAGTGCGAGAAAATCTGGCGCGCCGATGCCGCCTGCCGCCTGCTGCGCTTCCTCCAGCCGCTGCGGCACGGGCAGTCCCAAATTCTGCCATGCTGCGGCCCTTCCCGCCGCTTCCATCGCTGGGTACTGATCCTCTTCGACAAGGCGTCTTATCCGGTGGCCCCAGCCGCGCTGCTGCGAGTGCGAACGTTCGTCCGTCCACCGGTCGTCTCCGGCGAATCGCACTTTCATCTCGCCCCTTTCCATTACAAAGCGGTCTCCGCCCATGCCCACCGCCCGCTTGATCAAAAAATGCGCGCGGGGCTGCCCCGTTTCGTCCCTGTCGATGTCCACCAGCGAGATCGTCAGCATGAAGATAACCCGCTGGGCGATGTCGAAAGCCAGCCCCCGCGAAATGTACGACGGATTTTCAAAAATGATAATGTCGTTTCGCTGCGGCTTGAATGCGCCGGGCAGCTTCGCGATTCCGGGCAGCAGTTCCGGCCCGTACACGAGCTTGTTGACAAATACCCTGTCGCCGACGAGCAGCGTGTCGATCATCGACCCGGAAGGAATCACATAGGCCTGCACGAGGTATTGGTTCGCCAGTAGCACCATTCCGGCAGCCCATAAAAAAGCTTCTATCCAGTCAAGCACGGGATTTTTTGCCTGTTGTTTTTCTTTCTTGATTCGCCGAATCCTCTTCCTCCGCGTGAGTACCGCTTCGGTCAGGCTCTGGAGGTTGTCAAAAAAATCGCGCTGTTTGACGCTCATCGGTTCATTGTAGTATGGATCAAACAATTGCGCAACATTGACAGTCCTGCGGCGGCGGCCTACAATGCCGTATGCGGGAAAAAATAACTGCGGCGAATACGGCTGAGTCAGGCGACCAGGTGCGGCTAAAGCCGTTTCTGGGGATGCGTCCGGGCGTTTACCTTGCCATTTTGTATTCGTTCGTTCTTTTGGCAATACTTTTTTTTCTCTTGCTGTATCCGGGTATTGCCCGCCCTGGGTCGGTGGTTGTTTTTACCAGCGAACCTGCCGGTGCCGCACTCAGGATCGACGGCGTTTATGCGGGAAGCTCCCCATGCAGCGTTTTTGCCTCCAAAGGCGCCCGCATAATGGAGGCGGTTCTTCCCGGTTTTGGCGGCGAGCGTGTTGAATGTGATGTGAAGGGGCGGCTGTTCGCGTCGAGAATATTTCCCCGCCGCCATCCGCTGCACATAACGCTGGAAGCAGCGGATCCGGCGGCGGCCCTTGCGATGGGCGCCGGCGATTTTGCGGCATGGACCTTTGGCGGCGAGCCGACTCCGGCTTGGCAGGTACCGATGGATCTTTCCGAGGGGGTGTACCGAATCGGCGCCGCCGCCGCAGAAGAAGAAGCCGCCGGAATAATCGCCGCATCTGCCCGCTTTGCCGTAACGCGCGCCGCGCTGCGGGACCTTGTCAGGGCGAAAAACCTTGCCGATGCCGGCGGCCTTCCGCCTTCCCCCTTGAGCATCGCCCGCACGGTGCGGGAAACCGCCGCATGGCTTTCAGCTAACGATGGCAGCGCCGCCTGGCTTGCCGACACCCTCCCTTCAGATTCCGCAGCCGCGCTGTTTTCCTCCGCGTGGTACCAGCAGCAGCTTGCCGCGTTTGCCGGCATTACCGCCCTTGAAGCGCTGCCCCCTCCGCCGGGAGAAGCCGGTTCTGCGGGCGGGGCGCCGTCAAGCCAGATACGGGTGGGCGGCCTCTTGTTCGCCGAAGTGGGCGCGGGCGTTTTGGTGCAGGGGGAGCCGTTTCCCCATCCCGTTGCCATCGAGCCTTTTTTAATCTGCGCGACGGTCGTTCCCGCGCCCGCTTACGAGGATTTTCTCGATGCGAACCCCCAGTGGCGGCCCGATCAGCGGGATGCCCTGGTGCGGCAGGGGCTTGCAACCGGCGAATACCTCGCCGATTTTGGCAGGATCGCCGCTGGCCCCAACCGCGCGATCACCGGCATCAGCGCGGCGTCGTGGTACGCTGCAGAAGCCTATTGCCGGTGGCTTTCCGGCAGGCTGCCCGAATCGTTCTCCGGCTGGGAGATACGGCTCCCCACCGAGGCTGAGTGGGAATTTGCCGCAAAGGCCGCGCGCGGCTGGGGCGGCCTGGGCAGCGTTTGGGAATGGTGCGCCGACCCGTATTCGCCGCTGCCTTTCCTTGACGCGCCGCCGGGGGCCACTGCTGCCGTTGGCTCGCCCCAGCGCAGCGTGCGCGGCAGCTCATGGCTGAACGCCGCCGCTTCTGCCGGCGTGGAAACAAGGGCGTCGCTGCCCCCGGAAAGCTGTTCCCCCTTCGTCTACTTTCGACCGGTGATTGCAAAAAAAAGCGGCTGAACAATGGCGGAAAATGTTAAAATCATTGCCGTTAACCGCAAGGCCCGCCGCGACTATTCGGTTGACGACACCTACGAATGCGGCATTGAGCTTTTGGGCACCGAGGTAAAATCGTTCCGCGACGGAAAAATTTCGTTTCCCGACGCATGGGCCGAGGTAGTATCGGGCGAGGTGTGGCTCCGTTCCCTGAGCGTCGCCGAAAATCCCTTTTCCTCGGTATTTAACCACGACCCCGATCGTAAAAAGCGGCTGCTATTGCACCGCGACGAGATCAAGCGCATACACCGCAAGGTCGAGGAAAAGGGCTTTACCCTCATTCCCCTGTCGTTTTATTTCAAAAAGGGGAGGGTAAAAGTGGAGCTTGGCCTATGCAAGGGAAAAAAATCCTACGACAAACGCGCCGACATCCGCGAGCGCGACCTAAACCGCGAAATGGAACGCGAATTCAGGAATAGAGAATAGGGACTGGGGACTGGGGACTAGGGTTTGATATTCGTATTATAGGGTATAGTTCGGAAGTACAATTATTGTTCGAATCGCGATCCCCATTCCCTGATCCCTAGTCCCCGATCCCTAATATTAATTCGGCATCGCTTTTGCGGATGTATTCGGGGCCGCATGTGTGATCGGGGGGATGGGTGAGTATCTGCGTTTCTACGGCGATTTTGATCAGGGTTTCGGCGTTTCCCCAGCGCAGGTCTGTCCCCAGTCTGATGAATGTACTGTCCGGCAGCGCGCCGTAAAGCATCTGCGCGCCCGGCCCGGTGAGTATCGTCTGCGATGGATCTTTTCCGGATGCGGCGGCTATCGCGCGGGCAATTTCGGCGGGCTGCTCGTCCATGTCGGGGCAGAGCTTTTTTCCTTCACGATAGAGGGCGCAGAAAAAAGCCTTTTTTTTGGCGTCAATCACCGGCACAATGATTCCCGGCAACGCATGAAAAGGATGCGCCATGCAATCGAGGGTAGGAATCGCCGCGTAAGGAATTCCCAATGACAGGGCCAGGCCTTTGGCGATCGAAAAGCCGATACGCAGCCCGGTGAATGAACCCGGCCCGCCCATGCACACCACGCCGGACAGATTCTCCGGTTTCAAACCCGCCGTTTTGAACAGCGTATCAATGCAGTCCATGACAAGCTCGCTGTGGCGCAGTCCGGCATCAACCTCAAAAAGCAAAATTTCTTCTTTTGTGGAAGTATGCGCCACGGAGAATTTTTCTGTCGCGGTGTCGATAGCAAGAATATTCATAGCACATCTTAGCAGAAAAACACTCGTATCTAAACAGTATTTCGCAAGTACCGCGTATCCCCTCTGCGACCTCTGCGCCTCTGCGTGAGGAATTTTCGAATAATATTTTACTTTGAGATAATCATAATACGGCTGTGCGGGCCGGAGATCGCGATCTCTATGCGCAGCGCGTCGGGCGGGATGGAGCGGGGTATGCGGTCGCACCACTCGATGATCGTCACTCCTTCCATGCCAATGTATTCGCCCGCCCCGGTGTTTTCAAAATCTTCGTCGCCGCTCAGGCGGTATGCGTCGATGTGGTACAGGGGGATGCCACGAGAGCCCGCCGGATATTCGCTGACAATCGTGTACGTCGGGCTGGTGATGTTTTCGGCGATTCCCAGCCCTGCGGCGATGCCCCTGGCAATGCAGGTCTTGCCCGCGCCAAGGCCGCCGGAAAGGGCGACAGACTCCCCCGGCTTAAGGGCGAGCCCAATTTCGCGTCCTATGGCTTCGGTTTCCTCAGGCGACGAAGATATGCGCTTAGTCGGGAAGCGTTCCATTGGTATGCATGGTGTCGATATATGTTTTTAATTCTTTGATAACGGGGAGAAGGGGATAGTGGATGTCGTCCAGAAATGAAACGACAATTTCCTTTTGGCCCGTGGGTTTTATTTCGATGCTGAAGTCGACGCGGAAGTCTTCCGGATCCTTGGTCAGCTCAATTACCGCTACGCCGGTGTATAGAAGACGGTAGTAGATGGGAACATCCTTCCTGACAATGTCTTTCATGCTAATAACTTTCATGTACCTGCCCCCTTTCGTCTGCTGTTTAATCGGCGTATTCGTACACCATAGCGTTTATCGAATTAAGCGATTTACGGGGTACCTTGAGGAATCTGATGCGCATGATCGTGCTGACACCGCTCCTGTCGGTCCGTAAAATTTCTCCCAGCGCGACGACAACGGAATTGTCCTCGCGGGTAAATTCTATTTTAAGGCGCTGCCCTGTACTGAGCGACACGCTGGTTTTGATGGAACAGCCGCCGATAGATATGTCAAGGATGTTTCCCGAAAATTTCCGCTTGTCCACAACCATCTTCTTGTCTTTCCGCCGCCCGTTGTCCTGGACATGGACGCAGTAAAAACTCGTGGACATGACCGTCTGCCTGCGGCGGAAACGGCGGTTGGACAGCTTTTTGATCTGGCCGGAATGGACCAGTTGCAATGCCGGACCGCTTGCGGTGTCCGTCGCGCCAAGGACGCGGCTTTCAACGGAGAAGCCCTTGCTGGACTTGGTAAAAAACGCGAGGCTTACCTTGCTGCCCCGCGCCAGGTGGAGGGGGTTGCCCGTAGTGCTCATGGGGTTTTCCACGACCAGCGTGTCTCCCCGGGACGATATTACCCGTATGGGATAATTCGTCTGGCCGATGGTGAGCACGGCGGCGGAATTGTCCGGTATCTGCCGGGTGGAGGTCGTGGTCGACGTGCCCATGTTTGTTTCGATGATGTTCCTGGTGGCAAAAAGGACGGCGAGCCGGTTGTTCAGTTCGTCTTCGGAGATCGACGTGCGTTCAATAAGGCGGAAGGCCCGTTTGAAGTGGCGGTCCAGCAAATTTGCCGAGTTGAGCGATCGGGCCGGATCCGTCACCCCGTCGCTTTTCAGCACAAACTCGAGCATCTTGGTCTGTTCCCTGTCCAGCCCGAGGCTGTTGGTGATCCGGTGCAGGGCGAAGACGGAAAAACGCCGGGGGCCGCCGTTTACGCTCTGCGACCCGCTCAGGCTGGGAATATTAAATTTGCCTTTAATCAGGTTGATGATGATCAATACAAAAACCAATGTAATGATACTGCCCGCAAAGATCATAGCCTCGGTTGCGCTTGCAACTTTAATGCCCTGGGATGGCAGACCCCCTACTCCTGTCTGTAGAGGAAGCAGGGCTATGGTATTTAGCAAGTAGTTCATCCTAGTCTCCTATTATTGCATTATTTACGGCATTATGCAAACCTCTCAGCCGGGGGGCCATTTCGTATTCGGCAATATCCCCCGCGAGAACCGTGTCGCGCTGTTCATACGCCGTCAGCATATCCCGCAGGGCGGCGCTGAATTCCGATATGTAGCCGTCAATGGGCGTTTCTCCTACCACTATGTCCCCGACCGGAAAGCCCTCCATTTTTAGCAGATAATAGAGGCGGAAGACCTTTTCCGCAACGCCGGAAAAGAGGTTTATCGTTTCTGCAGCCCGCGCGTCCTTGCCGGTCTGGGTGTCCAGGGGAAATTCCTCCAGGCGGCCGCACACTTCGGCTACCAGCAGCCCGATGCGGGCTATTTCGCCGGCGGGATCCTCCAGTTCGCGCAGCCGTTCCCCGGCAAGCTGCCGAAGCGCCTGTGCGCCGGCGCCTTCGCCGGAGAAGGTATTCGCCGCCATTTCAAAAAAATCGGGGCATTGTTCGGCAATCAGAATCGCCTGGGGGCTGAGCAACCAGCTCGAGGCGAACGACCGCCGTTCGTCAAATCCGGCGGCTTCAAAGGCATCCAGGTCATGGGCAAGCTGGCAGAAGGCTTCGGCGAGAAGCTCCGCAATGGAGCTGGTTTTTATATCAAGCGTGCCGATGGTTGCAATGTCCCTTGTAAAACATTCTTCCATAGATTCTACGCCAACCATTTCGCCGTCTACGCTCAGCCCGCTCAGGCGGAATCCTGAATCGGCGAGCCACGACTCCAGGGCGCAGAGTACTTCGCCCACGGTCTTTTCCGTTTCCGGCCGGATGTCGGCGTCAACGCCGTTTATCGTTATGTCCATGCCTTACCTGTTGTTGCTGTTCTGCCTGCTGAAATTTTCAAGGGATGAAGTCATTTGTTCCATGCGGGCATACGCGCTTTCCATGCGGGCGTACTGTACCTTCAGTTCGGCTTCCTTGGCGGCAAGCTGGCGATCCATGCTTTCGATGCGCCGCCTGTCCTGGCTCAGCCGCGAGTCGATGGTATTGGTTTTCAGGGTGATTATGCCGCCGGTTTCGTGAAAGGGCCGCGAGATGCTGTCCAGGTTGAAGGCGACGCCGGTATCGACGAGCATGTCGCCCGAAGTGTCCGATCCGAACAACTGTTTGACCGCCTGGAGGTTGCGATCCAGCGCCGCGTCCAGCTTTTTATCGTCAATCTGCAGATACCCCCTCAGCCTCGACTGGCTGTAGCCCGCCGCGCCGGAGCCTTCGGCGTTGGTGCTTATCCCAAGCTGGGTAAGCAGGGCAAGCTCCCGTTCCATTTCCGTGGGGTAGGGAGAGGTGACGGCCCGCTGCAGGGAATTTTTCAGTTGGGTTATCGTTGAATCGCCGCTGAACCCGCCGAGCTTGGCCCTCATTTCGGTGACTTCTTCCGCCGTTAAGTACGTTAATTCGTTAATGATGCTGTCATCGACGCTGGTGCTCATCCCAGAAGGCAGGCGGCGCGCGGTGAGCACGTTCAGCTCGACCATGAGGAGGTTGTAGTTGCCGACGAGGCTCATTATCGCCGTTTTAATGCCTTCGCGATCCGTTTCCACGCGGAGGCGGACCGGCCGTTCGGAAACGCCCCGCGCCGTAATGGTAACGCCGGGGATGATGTCGCTGATCGTATTTGAGGGGCGTATCATCTGAATCCCCTCCATGGAAACTATGGCGTCCTGGGCGGTTGACACGGGGTCCAGCGGCTTGTAGCCACCGCCTACCGCTCCCGGATCGTACACCTCCGCGCCGCGCACGGAAATGTCCCGGTGGGTGTTGGCGTTTTCTATGTTCAGGGCGGCGATTGTTTTGCCGCCGGCAATTTCGGCAAGGTTATATTCCCGCGTAACGAACGTCCCCGTGTCGGTGATCGGCTCAAGCGCTGCCGTGGAACCATCGGAAAAGACAAGCGAAAGCACGGCAAGGTTATCCAGCCGCTGCGGGGGCGGCGGCGGAGTCCACACGGGCAGCGGCGTCGACGAAGGGCTGTTTTCGACGCTGATGCCGCCGTAGCTGATCGATCCCGAAGAAGGCACGCTCGGGCCGGGTGGCGGCATGGGAATGGCAAACGCCGCATCCGTTTTTATCGCGGTGGCGGTTTCGATTTTCAGTACCAGCGGCGAATTGGGATCGACGTTCAGGCCGAAGGGGATTGTAGCCGAGGTAAAGGAAGGAAGCTCTACAACGCCGTTGCTTATCGTAACGGGGCCGGACGGGGCAATGCCGCCGGGCATATCCGTTTCCCGGACCGTCTCTGCGGAGAAGGGCAGTTCCCTGCGGGAATCGTTGACCGGTTCCGCTATCCCCAGGCGCACGGCGAGCAGGGCCGCGTCGCCGGAAAAGCCGAGCCGGTTTTCCGCGCCGGTAACTTTTGATTCCAAAAGAAGCGATCTGCTCCCCGGCTGCACCGTAATAAGGCTTGCGCCGACTTTGTCGCGCCCCCGCCGGTTAAGCGCGTCGACAAATTCCCTCAGGCTGCCGCCCCGGAAATTCAGGGAGACTTCTTCTTTGCCTGCGGTAAATGTGTAGGTTCCCGCTTCGATCCTGGTTTTTTCATCCAGGGGAGGGGAGAGGAAGCGGTCCGCCTGGGCGAGCTGCTTGACGGCAAAACGGTAGTCCTGCTCGATTGCCTCCCGCGTAGCCGTCGCCGTGATGACGTTCTCGTCCGCAGAAATTGCCGTGCGATCGTTAAAAGGATTTTGAAACGAAAAAAGAAAGCGGGCGCTTTCGCTCACCGCTTTTAGACGGGCGCCAACGTCCCTCCACCAGGTTTTTTGTGTTTCAAGGCTATCGAGATTTCTTTCTGCCCGATCTCTGGGGAGGCGTTCGACCCTCATCAGGTCTTCGACGAGTTTTTCGGTATTGAACCGGCTAGTTATTCCCGGCGCGTAAACATCCGACATACGACCTGACCCCCTCCGACACCCTAAGCGCCAAACAGTCAGCCGGGACCGTATCCTTTCGCGGTAGTTTGGCGCAAGGCACTGGCACTCAGTGCCTTACCTACACCCTTTCGTTATACAAAACCCCAATGGTTTCCCTGAGCTTTCTGTGCAGCCGCTGGAGCTCTTCGGGTGGCAGTACCTTAATCACCTTATCGGTTTCTTTGTCGATGACCTTGACGATTACTTCGTTTGACTGCTGATCCACTACGAACTGGAGTTTTTTGTTGAAAGTGAGACTGACACGCTCAATATCTGCCGCTACTTTTCTTATTTCCTGCGGCTTGGAACCTGTTTGCCCGCTGTTTCCCGGCAAAGAATCTGCAAATTGGTCAACGGCTGCCCGTTTTGCCGCAGATCTTGCCTGCGTTCTGGGAAGTTCCAGCGCCGGGGCAAAGCTAACGCTGGATCCAACGCTTGAGATTGATATACCCATGGTACCTCCCTGTTCCTCATTAACCCTGCCGTCCCTGGCAAGGGGTGTTTCGCTAAATAAAGGACGGGAAGGGCGCGAACTTCTCCGTCCTCGCGTACAAAGGCGACATCCAGAAGCCTCTTTACGCTATGGTCCAATGCCGCGATGCGGCTTACAAGTCTGTCAGCGGCTAGCCAAGAAGCTGCAGCACGGTCTGTGTCCGCACATTCGCCTGGGCCAGCATCGCGCTTCCCGCCTGGTTCATGATTGCTTCCTTGGTGAAGTTCACCATTTCGGAAGCCATATTCACGTCCCTGATGCGTGATTCCGCAGCTTGCATATTTTCCGACGCAATTGCAACGCCCTGGGCCGCCAGTTCAAAGCGGTTCTGATAGGCGCCGAGGTCTGCCCTCTGCCGGTTAACCTGCTTCAACGCGCTGTCCAGAGTGCCAATAGCAAGGTTTGCGTCTTCTGCGCTTTCGATGGAAACAGTTCCCTGTTCCCCCTGCGCGTTCTGAAGGCCGAGAGCTCCAGCGGTCATTGCGCCGATATAGACCCTTTCGTTCTGGTCCATGTTTGCGCCGATGTGGAACTGCATTACCTTGCTGCCGTCCTGGGCAAAAGCGCCGGTAAGCATATTCATGCCGTTAAACTGGGCATGGCTCGCAATGCGGTCAATTTCCCTTACCAACTGGGATACTTCTACCTGGATCATCATCCGATCTTCCTCGGTATAGATTCCGTTTGCCGACTGGACAGCCAGCTGGCGGATCCGGTGAAGAACATCCTGAGTTTCCTGAAGGTAGCCCTCACTGGTCTGGATAAACGACACCCCGTTAAGGATATTGCGCTCTGCCTGATTTAAGCCGCGAATTTGGCTTCGCAGTTTTTCCGATACGGCAAGTCCGGAAGCGTCGTCGCCGGCGCGGTTGATCCGCAGCCCGGAACTAAGCTTCTCCATGCTCTTGCTGATGTTAAACTGCGTTACGCCGAGCTGACGGTCGGCGTAAACTGCGCTCATGTTGTGATTAATAACCATATTACCCTCCATGTGTTGAAATGCTCCGGCCATCCATGCCGGAACCGCTTCGCGGAAACGGTTCTCCTGGGGGCGGTTTCGCGCCGCCTCCCCCAGAATACCCGCAATACGGAACGAAACGGCCATCCTTCAAAGAAGAATAGGCGTTTCGCGCCGCTCCGCGCATCAACGGAAGGTTTTTGTCAAAGAACGATGGCTTACCGCCAAATGCAGTATCCAAAGGGGGGAGCCCGATTTCCGCGCCGGAACTCCCCGCCAAAGGAAATTATACTACATTACTGCAAAAGCTGCAAGATAGAAGTGCCCCTCTGGTTGGCCTGCGCCAGCATGGCGGTCCCGGCCTGGGAGAGTATCTGATTGCGTACATACTCAACCATTTCGTTGGCCATGTTGGTATCCCGAATACGGGATTCCGCAGCTTGCAGGTTTTCCGCTCCAATGTCAAGTCCGCGTACTGCGTGCTCGAGCCTGTTCTGGTAGGCGCCGAGGTCCGCGCGCTGCTTGTTGACGATTCTGAGGGCGGTGTCAAGCGTGCCGATGGTGCGGTTCGCGCTTTCGGGGGTTTCCAGGCTGATAAAGGTGCCGTCTCCGACATCCCGAATGCCCAGCCCTTCGGCGGTCATCGTACCGATGTACACCTGGGTGCGCTGATCCATGTTGGCGCCGATGTGGAACCACATGGAAGCTGTGGGAACGTTCTGGCCGGTCGCGCGGGCGAACCTGCCGGTGAGCATATTCATGCCGTTGAACTGTGCGTGGCTTGCAATCCTGTCGACTTCGGTGACAAGCTGGGAAACTTCGATCTGGATGTACAGCCGGTCTTCCTCGGTATAGATACCGTTGGCAGCCTGGACGGCCAGTTCCCTCAGGCGCTGGATAACGTCTTCGGATTCCTGGAGGTAGCCTTCGCTGACCTGGATGAACGAAATGCCATTGGCGGCGTTGAACGAGGCCATGTTGAGGCCGCGGATCTGCGCCCGCAGTTTCTCGGATACGGCCAGGCCGGAAGCGTCGTCACCTGCGCGGTTAATGCGCAGACCGGATGAAAGCTTTTCCATGCTTTTTGTCAGATAGGTTTGTGTAACCTTGAGGGACCTGTCCGCAAACATTGCGCTCAGGTTGTGGTTGATGATCATACGATCCTCCTTGAAAGTGTACAAAGGCATCCATGCCTCTGTTTGGCTTGCCGTCTCCGCCGCAGTAACCGCGGAATTTCCGCAGGGACACAACGAACCTTTCTCATTTTCGGCGCAAAAGCCAGCAAACTTTAGGGAAATTTTTGGAGAATTTCTCACGGAAAGAAGTAATTCTAAAAAGCCTCACACAGAGGCACTGCGGCACAGAGGACACGGAAAGAAGGTAGATTAAGCAACTATTCAAATCCGTGCCTTAGTGCCTCCGTGAGAGAAAAAGGGGATAAATTACTTCATCGGGAACGGTAATACGCTGTCTATGGTGGAGCGGCCGAGGAGCGCCATGATAAGGCGGTCGAGGCCGAGGGCGACGCCGGAGCAGGCGGGGAAGTCCTGAAAGTGCTTCCAGTAATCGCGGTCAACGGCGTGGCGCACGGCGCTGTGTTCTTTGGCGGCGGCTTCGCTTTCAAAAAAGTCCCGCACACGGGCAGGATCGGTTTCCTCGGAGAAACAGTTCGCCAGTTCGATGCCGTTCCAGTACAGTTCCCAGCGTTCGACGGTTTTGCCGCCCGCACCCCGCCGCGCCAGGCAGGGAACAAAAGCCGGGTAGTCCAACAGGGCGACGGGGGTCTTTTGTTTGAGCCGCGGCTCTACGGCATGGATGAAGATTAAATCGTACAGTTCGGCGGTTTTCAAACCGTCGGGGGGATCCAGCCCCAGCCTGCGAGCCTCGGTTTCCATCGCGCCGGGCCTATCCGCCGCCTCGAACAAATCAAACCCCGCGTATCGGGCAAAAGCCTCCGCCACGGTGATTCTCTCGAAACACCGTTTTCCCCAATCCCCCTCACGGAGGCACGGAGGCACGGAGGAGGGGCAGGGTAGGGACTGGGGACCA